>DATBIR010000099.1:0-6103 GCA_036556825.1 Beijerinckiaceae bacterium | reverse complement strand
TTGTGCTCGGGGATGCCGGCGATCAGCGAGGCGACGGTGCGCACCACATGCGGCGCCTGGAAGGTGCCCCACAGTGTCAGCTCGCCGCGCACCTTGTCCATCGAGGCGACGCTGGCGCAGGTCTCCATCGGGCAGGGGTGGCAGCGCTGATAGGAGATCAGCTCCTTCACCGTGACGGCGGCGCCGGAAAAAGCGGCGTCCGTGCCGGCCTTGTCGCCGACGCCCCAGGTGAAAATGTGATTGTGATGCTTGCGCTTCCCGTGCGCTCCGTCGGTCTTGTCCTTGATGTCCTCGCGCAGGAGCGGTGCCCCGTCCGCCATCGCCTTCATCGGATCGACGATCGGCGGCAGCTCCTCATATTCGACCTCGACCAGCTCGATGGCGTCCGCCGCGATATAGCGGTCGGTGGCGATGACGAAGACGACTTCCTGGTTCTGGAACAGCACCTTCTCATGCGCCAGCACCGCCTGGACGTCGCCCGCCAGCGTCGGCATGTAATGCAGGTTGAGCGGGATCAGGTCGGCGGCGGTCAGCACGGCCTTCACGCCGGGCAGCGCGCGCGCGGCGTCGGTCTTGATGCTCTTGATCCGCGCATGGGCATGGGGGCTGCGGACGAAATCGCCGAACAGCATGCCCGGCATGACGATATCGTCGATGTAGCTGCCCTTGCCCTGGACGAAGCGGACATCCTCGACGCGCTTGCGCCGGCAGCCGATGCCTTCGAGCTTGGCGGTGCGCTCGGCAACAGGTGTCTGGTCGGTCATTCGGCGGCCTCCCGCACTTGCATGGCGTCCGCGGCGGCGCGGATCGCGTTGACGATGTTCTGATAGCCGGTGCAGCGGCACAGATTTCCGGAGATGCCCATGCGGATCTCGGCGTCCGTCGGGCGCGGATTCTCCTGCAGCAGCCGGTAGGCGCGCATGATCATGCCGGGCGTGCAATAGCCGCATTGCAGGCCGTGCTCGTTGCGGAAGGCGTCTTGCAGCGCGTGCAGGCTGCCGTCGCCATTCGCCATGCCCTCGATGGTGCGGATTTGAGCGCCTTCGGCCTGCACCGCGAAGATCGTGCAGGATTTGACGGACTTGCCGTCCATATCGACAGTGCAGGCGCCGCAATGGCTGGTGTCGCAGCCGATATGCGCGCCTTTCAGCGCCAGATCCTCGCGCAAAAAGTGGATCAGCAGCGTCCGGTCGTCGACCGCGCCCTCCACCTTGTCGCCGTTGACCGTGAGCGAAATCAGCCTCTTAGCCATCCGAACATGCCTCCCTGTGCCGGTGCCGGTTTGATGTCGCCGGCGCGGGACTTCGCTTCGGCGAGCGCGCGCCGCACCATGATGCCGGCCATTTTCCTGCGGTATTCCGCCGAGCCGCGTCCGTCGTCGGACGGGCTGGCGATCGCCTCGGCGGCAGCGGCGGCGGCGTCGATGTCGGCCGCTTCGAGCGAGGTGCCGACGAGCCCGTCGCTGGCGTCCTTGGCGTAGAGCGGGGTGCCGCCGACATTGGTCAGCGCGATCGCCGCCTTGCCGACCTTGCCGCCGGTCATCTCCAGCATCACCGCCGCCGCGGCGGTCGCGTAATCGCCGACCTTGCGCTTCAGCTTCCGATAGGCATAGCCGTGGCCGGCGGGCGGGGCGGGAATGCGGATCTTGGTGATCATCTCGCCGCGCGCCAGCGCGGTCACGAACGGCCCCTGATAGAAATTCCGTGCCGCGACCTCGCGCGATCCGCCCGTCTTTTCGAGCACATAGGTCGCGTTCAGGCATTGCATCAGCGCCGGCAAGTCGTTGCCGGGATCGCCGCCGCCGACATTGCCGCCGATGGTGCCGCAATAGCGCACCTGCGGGTCGGCGATCTGCATGGAGGTCTCGCGGATGATCGGGCAGCTTGCGGTGAGCGCCTCGGAGCCGATCAACTCGGCCTGCGTCGTCATCGCGCCGATCTCGATCCGGCCGCCGGCGACGGTGACGCCCTTCAGCTCGCGCAGGCGCGTGATGTCGACGAGATGGCCGGGCATGGCGAGGCGCAGCTTCATCATCGGGACGAGGCTGTGGCCGCCGGCAAGCACACGGCCGTCATCGCCGAACTGGCTGAGCCACTGCAGCGCCTGGGCTTTATTCTCGGCGCGGTGATAGGTGAACTTACCGGGAATCATTTCGGCCTCCTGGCATGCCTACGCCTCCTCCTGATGTTTTTTTCCGCCGGCCCTGCTGCCCCGCCTGGCCGGTCAGTCTACCTGATGATAGGCGACAATATTGCTTCATTTTTTCGTAGCTTGCGAGGGGCGAAAACTCAGGCAGCCGAGAAAATCATTATCGTTCACTTTTATGTGTGCGCCGTGCATCCAACCGGCCGTCCGCAGCCATTGGTGTTGGCCCCCGCGCGCTTTATATTGACTGGACCACGATCCTTGCTGCCAGCTCGGGAATCCATGGCTGACGACATCAACGTGTACAGAGTCCCGGTCGAGACGCTTCTGGATGTTCGCTTCGACGGTTTTCGCGGGACGGTCGGGCGCTCGAGGCTCGCCGGCGAGACGATTTTCGAGCAGCTCGAGAACAGCCACCGGATCTTCATCACCTTGGAAGGGCAGAGCCGCGCAACCGTCGCCGAGATCGACGACGTGCCCACCGTGCGCCGCGCCGACCGGCCGGGAATGGTGACGGTCGTGCCTGCGGGCGTGAGGCGCCGGGTGCTGCTGGAGGACCCGGATTTTCTCATTCTCTCGCTCTGGGTGTCGGACGGTTTTCTCAGCCATTGCGCCGATGACGAGGCAGACGGCCCGCCGCGACCGGCCATCGTGCAGAACGTGCGCAATCACTGGTCGCTGCGGCTCGCGCAGGCATTCCGCCAGGCCGGCGCCGGCGGCGCTTCGGCGATGGAGATTCAGACGCTCGCCTTCGCCCTACTCCGTCATCTGACGCGGTCGGAAGGACGGCTCAGCGAGAGCGGCGGGCTCGATCCGCTGGCGCTCGGACGGGTGCTGGAATTGATGCAGGACCGGCTGGCCGACAATCTGACGCTGACGGAGCTTGCCGGCGAAGCGGGGCTCGGGGTCAGCGCCTTCAGCCGCGCCTTCGCCAAGAGCGTCGGCACCTCGCCCTACCGCCATTTCGCCGCCGTCCGGATGCAGCGCGCCAAGGAGCTGCTGGCGCGCGGGGGCCGGCCGCTCGCCGAGATCGCCGGCGAGACCGGCTATGCCGACCAGGCCCATTTCACCGCCGCCTTCACCCGCCATACCGGCTATTCGCCGGGCAAATGGCGGTCCGAATTTGGAACCATTCCAGGATTCTTGCCGATTTCGCGAAAGACCGCACTCGCCCGCCTTGCGTAAAATCTAAGGGATACTCGGCTTTTCGAGCTGCCGGCGGAGCGATCCGGCGGGCGGCGTGAGGCTGTTTCTGCTGGAGGCAAACGACATGGCGAAACTGAACGTCAATGGCAAGACCGTCGAGGTCGATGCGGACGGGTCCACACCGCTCTTGTGGGTCCTGCGCGAAAATCTCGAGCTGACGGGGACGAAATATGGCTGCGGCATCGCCCAGTGCGGCGCCTGCACGGTCCATGTCAACGGCCAGCCGCAGCGCTCCTGCACCCTGCCGCTCGAGGCCGTCGCCGAGAGCGATCAGATCGTCACCATCGAAGGATTGTCGCCGGACGGCTCGCATCCCGTGCAAAAGGCATGGCTGGCGCTCGACGTGCCGCAATGCGGCTATTGCCAGGCCGGCATGATCATGGCCGCGGCGGCGCTCTTGAAGGAGAAGCCGAAGCCGACCGACGAGGATATCAATAACGGCATCACCAATATCTGCCGCTGCGGCACCTATCGCCGCGTCAGGGCGGCGATCCACCAGGCGGCGGAACAGAAGGCTTAAGGAGCGGCACCCATGACGAACCTCGATGTCACACGGCGCGGCTTTGTGATCGGCGGCGCGGCCGCCGGACTGTCGCTCGGTATGCATGTTCCCTTCGGCGGCGGCGGCGAAGCGCTGGCGCAGGTCGGCTTTCCCGATGAGATCAACGCCTGGGTGGTGGTGAAGCCCGACGACACCGTTGTCATCCGCGTCGCCCGCTCCGAGATGGGGCAGGGCTCGCTGACCGGTCTCGCCCAGCTCGTTGCCGAGGAGCTGCAATGCGACTGGTCGAAGGTGACCACCGAATATCCGACACCCGCGACCAATCTGGAGCGCGGCCGGGTCTGGCAGAGCTTTTCGACCGGCGGCAGCCGCGGCATCCGCGAGAGCAACGAATATGTGCGCCAGGGCGGCGCTGCGGCGCGCGAGATGCTGATCGCGGCGGCGGCGAAGGAATGGGGCGTCCCGGCGGCGGAGTGCAAGGCCGAGAACAGCGTCATCACCCATGCCGGCTCCGGCAAGTCGACCACATACGGCAAGGTCGCCGCGGCGGCCTCGAAGATGGAGGTGCCGAAGGACGTCAAGCTGAAGGACCCCAAGGACTGGACCATCGCCGGCAAGCCGGTGAAGCGGCTCGACACGGCCGACAAGCTGACCGGCAAGCAGATCTACGGCGCCGACATCCGTCTGCCGGGAATGCTGAACGCAGCAATCAAGCAATGCCCCGTATTCGGCGGCAAGGTCGCCAGCGTCGACGACAGCAAGGCCAAGTCGATGCCCGGCGTGAAAAAGATCGTCATCGTCGACAACAACGCCGTCGCCGTCGTCGCCGACCGCTGGTGGCAGGCCAAGACCGCCGCCGATGCGCTCGACATCAAATGGGACGTGGGTGAGAACGGCAAGGTCTCGAGCGCCTCGATCGCGGAATTCCTCAAGGAAGGGCTGACCGCCAAGGAGGCTTTCGTCGGCAACAAGAACGGCGATGCCGAGGCCGCGATCGAGAAATCGGCCAAGAAGATCGAGGCGGTCTATTCCTACCCCTATCAGAACCACGCCACCATGGAGCCGATGAACGCCACGGCGAAGTGGACCCCGGACAAATGCGAGGTCTGGTGCCCGACGCAGAACGGCGAAGCGGCTCACGCGGCCGCGGCCGAGGCCGCCGGCCTGCCGCCGCAGCAATGCGACGTCTACAAGCAGCTTCTCGGCGGCGGCTTCGGCCGGCGCGGCGCGGTGCATGACTATGTGCGCCAGGCCGTGCTGATCGCCAAGGAGCTGCCCGGCACGCCGGTCAAGCTGCTCTGGACCCGCGAAGAGGACATGACCCACGGCAATTATCATCCGATCACGCAGTGCAAGCTGACGGCCGGACTCGACGAGAAGGGCGACATCACCGGCCTGCGCATCCGCATCTCCGGCCAGTCGATCCTGGCGGGCATCGCGCCCTCGCGTCTGACCAACGGCATGGACAATGTCACCTTCCAGACCTTCCTGCCGAAGGGCGAGCAGTCGATCAGCTACTCCTTCCCGAACCTGCTGGTCGATCACGCCATGCGCAACACACACGTCCCGCCCGGTTTCTGGCGCGGCGTGAACGCCAACCATAACGCCATCTATATGGAGTGCTTCATCGACGAGCTGGCCCACGCCGCCGGCAAGGACCCGCTGGAGTTCCGCCTGAAGCTGATGGCGAACTACCCGAAGAACGCCGCCGTGCTGAAGGCGGTCGCCGAGAAGGCCGGATGGGGCACGCCTGCGCCGAAGGGCGTCTATCGCGGCCTTGCGCAATGCACCGCCTTCAACAGCCACATCGCCGGCTGCGCCGAGGTGTCTGTCACCGACGGCAAGGTGAAGATCCACCGCATCGTCGCCGCGACCGACCCCGGCTACGCCGTCAACCCGCAGCAGATTGCGGCGCAGGTCGAGGGCTCCTTCGTCTACGGGCTTTCGGCGATGATGTACGGCGAATGCACGGTGAAGGACGGACGCATCGAGCAGGAGAATTTCGACACCTATCCGGTCATGCATATCGACGAGATGCCGGAGGTCGAGGCCATCGTGATGCCTTCGGGCGGCTTCTGGGGCGGCGTCGGCGAGCCGACCATCGCTGTTGCCGCGCCGGCGGTGCTGAACGCGATCTTCGCAGCCACCGGCAAGCGCATCCGCACCTTCCCGCTGAAGCATCACGACCTGAAGTCGGCGTGAGGCTGCCTGGAATAACGCCGAGGATGGCTGGGATGCTTGCCGCGCTGG
>DATBIR010000098.1:0-3732 GCA_036556825.1 Beijerinckiaceae bacterium | reverse complement strand
CCAGCGCCGGGAAATGGCGTCGGCCAGTCGCAGCCCGAACATGGGAACGCCGGCGGTCGCGGCATCGAGCATCGCGTAGGCGCGTTCACGGCCGGCGAGATGCGCTGTTTCGGTCGCAAAGGCAGAGCCGACATCGAAGACGGGGATCTCCGGCAAGTCTTCGTGTCGTTCTGCAGCTGCCTGCTGTGCGTGGGCCACGGGCCCATCCTCGCTTGTCTGCACGTACAGCCTGAACGTGGTGACAACTGCGGCATTGCGCAAGCCGAGCAGGTCGGAAGCGCGCTCACGATTTCCCCAGTGGGACATCAGTAATTTTGGACGATGCAGCTCACGCGTTCAGGATGCTGGGCGTGATGGATTTTCGTGGCGCGGAGGCGCGTGGGAACGCGGGATTGGGCGCTGGATCGCCTTGGTCATTGAATGGTCCGAGCCGGCTGGTGGATGGTGGCCGTGGTGCACAGAGCTCCGACCGACGCTGTCGGGCTACTCGTGTTCGGCTGCGCGTTTGTGACGTGCCGGCTGCCGGTCGATCTCAACCGGGAGGGACGGGAGCGATTTGAGGATTTGTGGGCTCTGCACCCGGCGGTATTCTGCGTGGAACAGTCCTCCCGTCGGCTGCTCCATCAAGTGGAAGGCCGCGTAGCGCTAGCGCATTGGCTTGGGAAACCTCGTGCAGGGCAAGCACATCCTGATCACGGGCGCCACCAGCGGCATTGGCCTGGCGGCCGCGCAGGCTCTGGCCGCGCTCGGCGCCAACGTGGCCATCGTCGGCCGAAACGAGACGAGAACGCGCGTGGCGGCGAGGGCGATCGGTGCGGAAACGAAAACGACAACGGTCACGACCTTCGTCGCCGACCTGTCATCGCAGGCCGCGGTGCGCAAGCTGGCAGCCGAGGTGCTGGCGCGCTGTCCAAGGCTCGATGTGCTGGTCAATAACGCGGGCGCCATGTACGGCACGCGGCAGCTGAGCCCGGACGGCGTCGAGCTGACTTGGGCGGTCAATCACCTGGCACCGTTCCTGTTGACCTCGTTGCTGCTCGACCGCCTGAAGGCGAGCGCGCCCGCGCGCATCATCACCACGGCCTCCGGCGCGCATCAGGGTGCCCGTGTCCCCTTCGACGATATCAATGCCGAACGCTCCTATCGCAGCTTCGGACGCTACGGCGAGACCAAGCTCGCCAACATCCTGTTCACCGCCGAGCTCGCCCGCCGTCTCCAAGGCAAGGACATCACAGCCAACTGCTACCATCCCGGGCTCGTGGCCACGGGATTCAATCGTGGCAATGGGTTGCTCAACGACATCGGCATGACTGCCCTAAACCTCATGGCGCGCGCGCCCGAGGTCGGCGCCGACACGCTGGTGTGGCTCGCGACGTCAGGAGACGTTGCCAACGTGAGCGGCAAATACTTCTTCGACCGGCAGCAAAGGCAGCCGAGCCGGGAGGCCCAGGACATGCAGGCGGCGCGGCGCCTGTGGGAGCTCAGCGAGCGGCAATGTGGGCTATGATGCGGCTGCGATCGTCAGCTCCTCGGCGGTCGCGGCAGGAAGGTGGGCCCTCCAAAGCGCCAATGCCGCTCTGCCCGAGTCGGAGAGCGCGTAGAGCCCGCGCTCCACTCTGACGAACCAACCGTAGACGTTGCGCAGCAGGATCTTCGCTGCATCGGGCGCGTCGTTCTTGAGATCGCGCGGCCGCGCCGGCGCGCGCGACAGCGCCGCCGCGCAGGCCAGTGCCTGCTGCCGATAGGCCGTCATGATCGGCTGGCGCGTGCTGCCACCCATGACGGGATCGCCGTGCCGCCGCCGGTGCTCCTCGACGATCCGCGAGCGCCGCTTGGCATCGCGCCGTGGACGCCACGGCACTGGCTCGACCAGCACATCCACCTTACCTCTCGCCGACACGCAGAGCAGGCCGAGGCCGAGCAGGCGGCAGAGCTTGCGCACGCGCGGATCGTGCTCGCGGCCGCGGCTGCGTCGCGAGGCGCGCACGGCAAGCCAGACCTCGTCGCACGCCGCGGTGCGGTCCACGGCCTGCAGGACGAGATCGAGGGTGAAGCTGAGTTTCAGCTCCCCGATCACGACGGCGGCGGGCTCCTTGCCGTCGAGCGCGACGAGGTCGCAGCCGCACACCTCACCTTTGACCTCGAAGCCGAGGCCCTCAAGGAAGCGCTTGACCGGCGGATAGAGGGTCGATTCCAAGGGGTATCGCCAGCTCAGACAGAGACGATCAGCGCCTAGCCGTGATTCGGTCTGGTGTCGAGGAAAGCATCGCCCAGGCATGATCAGATCGATTAGCCCATTCATGTGTCCGCCTCCTCGACCCGCCCCCTTGCTCTCCTCGACGCACAGAAGGCCTAACGCAATGGCGATCAGGCTCGATCTTGCGGCCCGAGTCTGTCCGTTCGTGAACCCATGCACGCTCCACCCGAATCGATCGCGCGCGGCTGTCGCGGCGCTTGCCGGCTACTTTGCGGGAGCGCGCCATAGCGGACCGCACTTCCGTCGATCTGCGCTAACGAATGCAGAGCTGCGCCCAGGGACCGACGATCTTGCGCTCCGAGCTTCCCAAGCATAGATCCTCGCAGTGAGCGAGACACAGCTTTAGCGACCGTTAGGCAAGCGAACAGGTTACTACATGGGAAAGGGTCGAGATCGGGGGCCGAGACGCCGCGGCTTTGACGATGACTTTTACGCGCCATCTCCAGCGCGCGAGGAGCGGCCGCAACGGTCATTCCAACGAGCGCCGCGGGAGAGTCCCGCCCCAAGCGGCCCCGCCGTTGATGCCGTCGTCAAGTGGTTCGCTCCCGACAAGGGCTTCGGGTTCGTTGAGCTGGCCGACGGTTCCGGCGACGCATTTCTGCACGTTGCCGTACTGCAAGCGGCCGGACACGAAGCAGTCGATCCGGAAACCAAGCTGAGCGTCCAGGTCGGACAGGGGCAGAAGGGCCGTCAGGTCACGGCGGTTCTTTCGGTCGAGGCGAGTGCCGGTGGGGCGTCGCGCCCGCCCGCGCGGCCCTCCCCGCGCCCGTCTTCCGACCGCCGCGAGCGCCCAGATCAGGCGACCGCCGTCGACATCGAAGGCACCGTTAAGTGGTTCAATCCCGAGAAGGGGTTTGGCTTCGCGGTATGCGACGATGGAGGAAAGGATGTGTTCGTGCACATCTCCGTGGTCGAGCGTGCCGGGCTGGGCGGTTTGGACGAGGGGCAGCGGCTGGCGATGAAGGTGGTGAGGACCCAAAAGGGCCGCGAGGCTACCGCCGTTACCCTGCTCAACTAACCGCGTGCCACCCATGCCCTCATCGTCCTTGCCGATCTCCGCGCTGCCAGAGATCGCCAAGCGCATCGACGGTGCAGAACGCATCCTCAAGGCCGACATCGCGCGGATGAAAAAGCTCCTTGCCGATCGAGGCGCAACGCTGCCCCTGTCAGTTGCCGAGGTCCCTCTTCAGCAAGCAAAGGATAGCCTCGACCTGGTGGCAGCTCATTCACGGCAGCTCACGCGCTGGGAAGAGGACGCGATCACCGACGCTGATCGCGCCGAGGTCGTGCGCCTGCGCGTAATCATCCCGGAAATCCGCCCACTTATTCAGCGATTGATCGCGCTTGCGACAGAGCTCGACAAACGCGCCAAGACCGGTGCCGTGTCCCCACGCAAAAAGTGGCGGCACTGAGCGTTGAGCGAGGCCTAGCCGTCCAGCATGGCCAATGCTGCCCGCCGGTCACTCTGCTTCAGT
>DATBIR010000097.1:0-2040 GCA_036556825.1 Beijerinckiaceae bacterium | reverse complement strand
CCTCTCCCGCGAGGGGAGAGGGCTAAAAGCGGAGGTCGCCGCGAGTCTGCCCTCTCCCCTCGCGGGAGAGGGCGGCGGCGAAGCCGCCGGGTGAGGGGGCTTTTGCCCGAAGCGAAGTCCGCCTCATTCTGCGGCTCGTCCCCGATAGAACGAAGGGCTTCTCAATCTCCCACCCTACAGCGAGCGCTTGATCTCCTCGACGCGGAAGCACTCGATGATGTCGCCCTTGCGCAGGTCCTGATAATTCTCGAACGCCATGCCGCATTCCTGGCCGGCCTGCACCTCCCGGACCTCGTCCTTGAAGCGCTTGAGCGTCGAGAGCCGGCCTTCGTGGATGACCACGTTGTCGCGGATCAGGCGGACATTGGCGCCGCGCTCGACCCGGCCTTCGGTGACACGGCAGCCCGCGACATTGCCGACCTTGGTGATGTTGAACACCTCCAGGATCTCGGCATTGCCGAGGAAGTTTTCGCGCAAGGTGGGCGCCAGCAGGCCGGACATGGCCGCTTTGATGTCGTCGACGAGATCGTAGATTACGTTGTAATAGCGGATCTCGATGCCCGAGCGCTCGGCGAGGTCCTTTGCCTGCCCGTTGGCGCGGACGTTGAAGCCCACGATCGCCGCATTGGACGCAGCCGCCAGCGAGACGTCCGATTCGGTGATGCCGCCGACGCCGGCATGGATCAGCCGCGCGCCGACCTCGTCCGTGCCGAGCTTGTCCAGAGCGGCCGAGATCGCCTCGACCGAGCCCTGCACGTCGCCCTTGATGATCAGCGGGAACTCCTTCTTGCCCGCCTGGCCGAGCTGGCTCATCATCTGCTCGAGCGAGGAGCGCGTGCCGGTGCCGACCGACTTCAGATCGCGCAGCTTGCGCTGGCGGTAGGAGGTCAGCTCACGGGCGCGGGCCTCGTTCTCGACCACGGCAAGCTGGTCGCCGGCTTCCGGCGCGCTGTCGAAGCCGAGCACCTCGACCGGAACCGAAGGACCGGCCGAGGGAATATGCTCGCCCTTGTCGTCGATCAGTGCGCGGACCTTGCCCCAGGCGCGGCCGGCGACGACGATGTTGCCGACCTTCAGCGTGCCGCGCTGGATCAGCACGGTGCCGACTGGGCCGCGGCCGCGCTCCAGCTTGGCCTCGATGACCACGCCTTCGGCCGGACGGTCCGGATTCGCCTTCAGCTCCAGAACCTCGGCCTGGAGATGAATCGCCTCCAGCAGCTTGTCCAGACCCTGGCCGGTCTTTGCCGAGACCTCGACCTCGAGCGTCTCGCCGCCCATGGTCTCGACGACGATCTCGTGCTGCAGGAGGCCCAAGCGGACGCGCTGCGGGTCGGCGTCGGGCTTGTCGATCTTGTTGACCGCCACGATCAGCGGCACGCCCGCCGCCTTGGCATGGTTGATGGCTTCCACCGTCTGCGGCATGACGCCGTCATCGGCCGCGACCACCAGCACCACGATATCCGTCACCCTGGCGCCGCGTGAGCGCATCTCGGTGAAAGCAGCGTGGCCCGGCGTATCGATGAAGGTGATCGGATCGCCGGCCTCGGTGCGGACCTGATAGGCGCCGATGTGCTGCGTGATGCCGCCCGCTTCGCCGGCCACGACATTGGTCTTGCGCAGCGCGTCGAGCAGCGAGGTCTTGCCGTGATCGACATGGCCCATGATGGTGACCACCGGAGCGCGCGGCTCCTGATCCTCGGTCTCGTCCAGCGTGCCGATGAAGCCTTCCTCGACGTCGGCTTCCGAGACGCGCCTCACCGTATGGCCGAACTCGGCGGCGATCAGCTCTGCGGTATCGGCGTCGATGACGTCGTTGATCTTGTGCATCTGCCCCTGTTTCATCAGGAACTTGATGACATCGACGGCACGCTCCGCCATGCGGTTGGCGAATTCCTGAATGGTGATCGCTTCGGGCAACTGGACTTCGCGCACGATCTTCTTTCTCGGCTCGGCCATTCCCATGGCCTGTTTTTTCAGACGCTCGCGCTGACGCCGCAGGGATGCCAGAGATCGCTCCCGCTGACTTTCGTCCAAGGCGTT
>DATBIR010000096.1:0-10111 GCA_036556825.1 Beijerinckiaceae bacterium | reverse complement strand
CAAATCCATGTGAGCTCCAAAACGTAGTACCGCCGAAGTCTCATCGACCTTCAGGACCCAAGGATCCCAAAAGTCCGCAAGGACTCCGCCGTCCACGTTTCTCTTCCATCTTCACTTGTCAAAGAGCAGTGCACGCCGCGCCCGGCCGAGAGACCCAGCCGGAATGAAAGGCGCGCCGTCACAGCGAGCCAAACTGGTCAGCGATGTGCGTCAGAGGAACCGCGGCATGTAGGATCCCGGAGGACCACCGAAGTTCATGAATTCGGGCGCAAGCGCCCGATGGTTTCCCTATCTGGGAACGCGACCGCGTTCGGTCAAGTCCTCGATCAGGAAAATGCCGTCGCTCACACGAGGTGAATAACGGCGGGGCGGCGGATATGACCGCCTGCGGACGATTCGTCAACCCACTTTCACGGATTTTTTCGACGAAGCATCCAAAAAAATATGGGGTTGGTTACCCCATGATTTAGAGGCCTTCCCATCATCCGGACGAGCCCCGTCAACGACATATGGGGTCGGTACTCGGCGTATTCAAGGACGTCCCCAAAAATAGCGAAAGACCGCCCGGGGGCGGCCTTTCCATTGTCGACCGCGGTTCGGCAGAACCGCTCGCGTCGCTTTACGCGGCGCGGACCTCACGCGAGGTGAGAATCCAGGTCACCGGCGCCGACGACCGCGGCGAAAGACAATGAGACACTGGATCACCTCCTTTCGTTATGTTGCTCGGAACGCCCAATGTAGGAGCTCGCGCGCATGCCGCAAGGTCTCGCGCGACAAAACCGGTTGATACGCGGCATGGGGGAAGGTCATCAGCGTGCACCCGAATCCATTGCCAAGTAACACGGCAATTCCCTCTCGAATTCCGGGAAGTAGCGCGCGATCAAGGCGATATCGAAAGCCGCCAGGATCGCCTCCTTCGGCTCGCGGTCCAGCAGGAAGCGAAAGGCCGCATCGATGCACTGCTCCGGCGTATGCCGTCCGACCGTGAGGCGGTCATAGTCCGCCCGGGAGAGTTTGATCTCGTGCCGGGTCTCGCTCCCATGGCCGCGCACGACGACGCGGAACGTGAGCGGGTCATTCGTTCCCGTCTGCGTGATTGCGAAAATCTTGCGCAGCCTACCAGCCGCCGAAGCGGGGCCAGCGCATCAGCGGAGTTCCCGGTTGGGCCGGAATGACATCGTAGGCATCGAATTGAGCCGCCGTCGCGCAGGCGTGGTTGGGCAGGATGCGCAGGCGCGTGCCGACCGGTAGTTCCGGAAGCGTGGCGGTGCTGCCAGGGCGAAGGGCGACAATGCCGTGCTCCTGGTTGGCGGCCGTCACGATCAGGTCGGGGATGACGCGGCCGTCAACGTCGCAGACGACACCGTAGCCCTGGTCGATCTCGTGGCTTGCGGTGCCGCGGTCCCGGGACATGGCCATCCAGCCGGCGTCGACGAGGATCCAGCCGCGCGGGCGCTGGTGGCCGATGACGGTGGTCAGCACCGAGAGGGCGATGTCGTCGACGGCGCAGACGCCGAGACCCGCCATGACCAGGTCGAAGAACACGTAGACGCCCGGCCGCATTTCGGTGATGCCGTCGAGATTGCGGACGGCATTGGCGGTCGGCGTCGAGCCCACGCTGACGGCGGGGCACGGCAGGCCCGCCTCGCGCAGCCGCCGGGCCGCCGTCCTCACGGCGCCGCTCTCCTGCTCGGCGAAGGCGGCGTGAGCGTCAACGCCGACGAAAGCGTAGCTCCCGCCGCCGTGGGTCATGACGCCCTTCAGGGCCGCGCCACCCCCGTGCAGTTTCCGTCCGATGGCGATCAGCGCGCCGTCGTCCGGCGGCACCCCTCCCCTGTGGCCGTCGCAGTCGATCTCGATCATGGCCGGGATGGGTGCACCCGCGGTGATCGACGCGGCGACGACCGCGTCGGCCTGCTCGGGCGAATCCAGAAGAACCGTCAGGTCGCAGCCGGCGGCGCGAAGCTCCGAAACGCGGGGCAGCTTCTGAGGTGCGATGCCGACGGCGTAGAGGATGTCCGTGTTGCCGGCGGCGAAAAAAACCTCGGCCTCGCGCAGCGTCGACACAGTCGCCGGACCATTGCCGCCCGGCAGCAGGCGGCGCGCGACGTCGACCGACTTGATGGTCTTGAGATGCGGACGCAGTCCGACCCCGAATGTCGCCGCGCGGTCGCGAAAATGCGCGATGTTGGCCATCATCCGGCGCTCATCGACAATCAGCGACGGCGTGGGCAAATCGGACAAGGGTTCGGCGCTGTGCGTCATTGGGCACCCCCGGGACGTTCTGTTCGCGTGCCGGCCGGACCAGCCGCAATGTTGCCGCCACCCTGCCTTGGCAATTTGTAGATGCTTAGCAACCATTGGAAAACAGCCTGAGCACCGGGGGCCGCAACACACCTCAACTGCGCAGAGAAGCCGATTTCAGGCTTTCCCGCACCTCGTGCGCACTCTCCCGAAGCTGACGGGCAGCTTCGTCGAGGTCGGGCGCGTCAATGCGGCGGAACCAGGCCACGATGAACTGGAACATTCCGAACAGGAACAGGCCGAGCGCCGTCAGCGCCAGGAGCGCCCATCCATAAGGTTGCTGCTGAAGCGCCCGCAGCACGCCTCCAAGTCCATGCGCCTCGCCAGGATTGGCGTCGATGGCCGCGAGCACGAGGAAGCCGCCGATCAGGACAAAGACGACGCCGCGGGCGACGAAGCCGATGCGGGCGATGGGCCCGACCCACCGTCGCGCGGGCGACGTCAGGGCAAGCCGCTGCTCCCACTCCGACCTGAAAGCCTTCAACCCGATGACGATCCCGGTTCCGATCACACCGGTGCCGATGGCTCCGACCAGCCAGCGTCCAAACGGCATCGACAGCACGGTGGCGGTCCATTCGCGTGCCGCACCATCGTCATCTCCGCCGCGCGCGCGAAAGCCGATCAGCAGCGCAATCGCCCACGCCGCCAGGCCGGCATTGATCGCGGCCGCGACGGCAAATCCCGACCGGCGCACGATGGCCTTGGGCTCCCTTCCGAGATGCTCGACATCGAGCAAGGCCTGCATCAGCCGCCAGACCGCAAAGCAGGCAAGGCCGAGCGCGACCGTGCCGAGGAGCAGCGAACCCAAGGGTTGCGACAGAAGGCTTTCGAGCGCCCCTTTCGTGCCCGTGGTGCGCCCGCCGGCGCCCGATGCGGCGAGGACGGCAAAGCCGCCGACGATCACGTAAACGACGCCGCGAGCCGCATAGCCGATGCGTGCCATTCGTTCGGACATGCTTGTTTGCATCACGGCTCCGTCGCGCAGGTGCGAAAGCAGCATCGATTCAGATCGAGGCGGTCCTGCTCGCTTTCCTTTGTCTCGCGTGATCCCTTCGGCAAAGCTGTACCCACCCCGGGATCAAGTCCGAAGGCAGGCTTTTGCCTGGTCATGCTTACGGGAAGAACGTGACGGCAAGAGGGGCGTTCCTTCGCGAAAAGAAACTCCCTGGAGGCATCCCGGGCCTGTTGCGATCAGCTGCCCTCGCTCGCTCCGCGCGGCGCCGTCCGGGATCCAGCTTCGATCTCGTCCCGCAGCATTTCCAGCTCGAGCCAGCGGTCTTCCGCAGCAGCGATCTCCGCGTCGGTCGCCGCCAGCTTTGCCGACGCGTCCTCAAAAGCCTTGCGGTCCCGCGCATACAGGGTCGGATCCTCGAGGCGCTCGCGCAGAACACGACGTTGGCCTTCGAGCCGCGCGATCGTGCCCGGCAACGTCTTCAGCGCGTGCTGCTGGTTGAAGCTGAGCCGCGCGCGCTCGACGGGGCGGGGATCGGCTTTCGTCTTGGCAGGGCCCCCGTTCCTTCCAGGGCTTGCGCTGGCTGATGATGTCGGAGGCAGGTCGGACCGACGCTGCGCGAGCATGTCGGAATAACCGCCCGCATATTCGAGCCACCTCCCCTTCCCTTCCGGCACGATGACACCGTTGACGATGCGATCGAGAAAATCCCGGTCGTGGCTGATGAGCAGGATCGTCCCCGAATAGGCGCTCAGCATTTCCTCGAGCACGTCGAGGGTCTCCAGGTCGAGATCGTTGGTTGGCTCATCCAGCACGAGGACGTTCGACGGCTTCGCCAGGAGCCTGGCCAGCATGAGCCGGGCCCGTTCGCCGCCCGAGAGCAGGCGCAGCGGCGTTCGTGCCTGCTCGGGCGCGAACAGGAAGTCCTTCATGTAGCCGACGACGTGTCTGGTCTGGGCGCCGACCGTCACCGTATCGGTGCCGCCGCCGGTGAGCGCGTCACTCAGCGTCGTTTCGGGATCGAGGCTGTCGCGGTGCTGATCAAGCGTGGCGATTGCCAGGTTCGCGCCGAGCCGCACGGCGCCGGTGTCGGGGGCAAGCGCGCCGGACAGCATGTTGACCAGCGTCGTCTTGCCGGTGCCGTTCGGACCGACAATGCCGATCCTGTCGCCACGCTGGATACGGATCGAAAACCCCGAGACGAGCGGCCGCCCTTCGTAGGATTTGCCGATCCCTTGAGCCTCGATCACAAAGGTGCCGGATCTCTCGGCCTCCGTGGCGACGATCTCGGCCTTGCCGGCGGCGCCACGATACGCCCGACGCGCGGCGCGCAGCTGCATCAACTCGCCGAGCCGGCGCATGTTGCGCTTGCGCCGGGCGGTCACGCCGTAACGCAGCCAGTCCTCCTCCGCCGCGATTTTCCGCCCGAGCTTGTGCTGCTCGCGATCTTCCTCCGCCAGGATCTCGTCGCGCCAGCTCTCGAAGTCCGCGAAGCCGCGCTCGATGCGCCGGGTCTGTCCCCGATCAAGCCATACCGTGGTGCGCGACAGATTCTGCAGGAAGCGACGGTCGTGGCTGATCAGCACCAGAGCCGCGCGTCGGCGAGCGAGGTCTTCCTCGAGCCACTCGATCGCCGGCAGGTCAAGGTGATTGGTCGGCTCGTCCAGAAGGATGATGTCGGGATCGGCGGCGAGAACGCGCGCCAGGGCGGCGCGGCGTGCTTCCCCGCCCGACAGGCGGATCGGATCAGCGTCTGCCGACAATCCAAGCTGCTCGAGAAGGAACCCGGCGGCGTGCGATGAATCGGCTGGGCCGAGACCGGACTCGACATAGGCGCGCGTGGTCGCAAAGCCGGCAAGATCGGGTTCCTGGGGCAAGTACCGGATCGTTGCGCCAGGCTGCACGAAGCGCGTGCCACGGTCCATCTCGACCAGGCCGGCGGCGATTTTCAGCAGCGTCGACTTGCCCGAACCGTTTCGACCCACAAGGGCCACGCGCTCGCCCGAAGCGACCGACAGTTCGGCACCGTCCAGGAGAGGCGTGCCGCCGAACGTGAGCAGAATGTCGGACAGCTGGATCAGCGGGGGTGCCATTTACCCTTCAATCTCACAGTCAGAAATCCCGACGGTGCCGCCGCCTGTCGGCTGAGGCGGATCGGGCCGGGATGTCACGGTCGCGCTCTCATGAGCAGCTTCTCCAGCTCGTGCAGATGCTTCTCCGCCTGCGTCATCAGCCGCTCGATCTCGGCCGTGCTCTTGCCGTCCACGGCGGAGCCGCCGAACAAGGCGTGTCTCGCTTCCTCGTCCGCGAGTCTTTGCAGCCGGTCCCGGTTCGCGGTCAGCCTTTCCCAGAGGCGCTTTTCAAAATCGCCCATCACGTTGTCTCGCTGCTTGAGGTTTTGTGCCGTCGCGCCCGCACAACAGCCGCATCGAGCGCCTGCAGAAAGCGGGAGCGATCAGCCGCCGTGAACGGTTTCGGTCCACGCGTCGTCTCGCCGACGGAACGCAGGTGCTCACCGATCGCCCGCGATGCGAGCGCGCCACCGATGCTGTCCGCGGTGAACGCACGGCCAGCCGGGTGGAGTGCCTGGGCGCCCGCCTTGATGGCCCGATCCGCGAGCGGCGTATCGGCCGTCACCACGACGTCGCCGGCTCCTGCGCGCTCGGCGATCCAGTTGTCGGCAGCGTCAGGTCCGCCGTCGACCAGGATGAACGTAATTCCCGTCTCCTTTGGAACGCGCATCCAGCTGTTCGAGACGACAAACACGCGAACTCCGTAGCGTTCCGCCACGCGGTAGACCTCGTCTTTCACGGGACAGGCATCGGCATCGATGTAGAGCGTCGTCATCACCCGCGATCCCCACCGGCATCGCCTCCCGCGAACGAGGCGGATTAACCTCTGGCGATCCAACTGTCCAATCAGGTCCCGTGCCGAATGCCGCCACCGCGCGACGGACGCCGCTTGCTGGTGATCGGGGGGGCAAGGCAGGTTCGCCTCAGTCGATGCGGCGACCGCGCCGACTTGGCCCGCCTCGGTCGCCTGCCTCGGGGCGTGCCTCGGCGCTGCCCTCCCCTAGCCACGGGCCAATGCTGTTCGTGGGAGACGTGGCGAGCCAAACGACATGGCGGTGCCCACTGTTGCCGTGCGCGTGCACCCGCATCTCGTCGACCTCGAACCCCGCGCGCTGCAGCCGCGCCTTGAATTTCCGGTCCGGACGGCCCGACCACACGGCCAGAATGCCCTTGGCCCGAAGCGCGAAGCGGGCACGCTTCAGGCCCCACATATCGTAAAGGCGGTCGTTCGCCCGTCGCGTCAGTCCTTCCGGCCCGTTGTCGACATCGAGCAGGATGGCATCGAAACGCGCCGGTGCGGACTGGATAACCTGGCTGACGTCGGTGACGACCAGTTCGACGCGCCGATCGTCGAGGCTTCCTGCGAAGACGTGCGCGAGCGGGCCACGCGCCCATGCCGCCACCGCCGGCATGATTTCCGCGACAACGACCCGGGCATCGGGTCCGAGCCCGTCGAGCGCGGCGCGCAACGTAAAGCCCATGCCGAGTCCGCCGATGAGGATGCTGGCCCCCGGCCGCGCCTTGAGGCGCGCACAGGTCAGCCGGGCCAAGGCCTCCTCGGACCCGCTGCGCCGGTTGTTCATCAGCTCGACCGTGCCGATCCGGATCGAGAACTCGTCGCCACGCTGCATCAGACGCAGCGGATCCGGTTCGCCGGGCACGGAGGCAGTATCGAGCTGAACCCAAGGGATCACTGTCGCTTTCTCGCTAAAAGGGTGTGCAACGGAGGTGACGATACCCGCGCACAACCTAGCCATCGTCGGCCGCGACGGGCCATCGAAAGCGTGACTTCACATGCGCGGTGGCAAAAAGATCGCCCCTGGCGAGCGTATAGGGGGAACGCCATCGATGTGGTCCGTCGCGTTCAGGGGCCGACGGCTCGCTGCATCGCACGCGCTTGCTCGAGCAGCTGCTCGAGCTGCGGCCGCACCTCGGCAACGTATCCTTTCAGCCGAGCATCCGGCGAACGATCTGCTGCAGCGTAGGCGCGCGTTTCCTGCTCCAGCGCCTGCACTTGGATCTCCGCGTAACGTCGGCTCAACGCGAGGAAGTCGAGCGGCTCGAGATTTTCGAGGATCGCCTGATGCTCAAATTCCAGAACGGCGGGGACGGCAATCTGAAGCTCGCGTGAGAAGGCCTCCAACTTGGGAAGCTGCTCGCGGCGAAACTCCACCATCTTCTGAGCGAAGGCGCGCGCCTCCGGCCGGGTCTCCCGGGACGCGGCGAGATCGGCGGCCCTGGCCTGAAGCACGGCGAGGCTGCGCGCCAGCCGCACAAAGGTAGCCGGGTCCACCGCCTGGGGCGCGGGCGCCGTGGCTGCCGGTTGCGCGGCCACGGGAGAAAACCCGACAAACACCACGGATCCAGCCAGCGCAGCCGCCGAGGCGATCCGCATTGCCTGCCGCGCTGCGTGGGGAGTCGTCTTCATTGCCATCCCGGCACCCCGGACATGTCTGGCAGGCGGTGCGCGATGCCCTTGTGGCAATCAATGCAGGTCCGCTCGCCGGTGAAGAGGAACTTTTCGTGCATGCCCGCCGCACGCGGATTCTGCTTGGCGAGGTCCATGGATTCAGCCGAGTGGCAGTTGCGGCATTCCAGCGAGTCGTTCGCCTTCATGCGCTCCCATTCGCGCTCGGCGAGATGGCGGCGCAAAGCGAGAAACTTCTCGCGGGTGCTGATCGAGCCGAAGATGTGGCCCCAGACCTCCTTCGACGCCTGCATCTTGCGCGCGATCTTGTCGGTCCAGTTGTGCGGGACGTGGCAGTCCGGGCAGGTCGCGCGCACGCCGGAGCGATTGGCGTAGTGGATGGTCCCTTTCAGCTCCTCGAACACGTTCGTCTTCATCTCGTGGCAGCTGGTGCAGAATGTCTCGGTGTTCGTCGCCTCGAGGATGGTGTTGAATCCTCCCCAGAAGAAGACGCCCGCAAGGAAGCCGCCGAGGGTGAGGAAAGCAAGGCTGAGGGTGCGCGCCGGCGTGAAGGCCTGGCGCACCATCCGCCCCAGCCAGGATTCGGTGAGGCGGGTCGCAAACGTCGCCATGTCACCTGCCCCGCCGTTCGGGCTGGACCAGGGCGTCCATGTCCGTGAAGCGGTTCTCGACGAGCGGCTGCGCCACCGTCTGCGGAACGTGGCAGGCGAGACAGGCGTAGCGCCGTGGCGAAACCCCACCCAGGAAATTGCCGTCGCGGTCCTGATAATGCGTGACGCTGATCATCGGCGCCTGGCTCTGCTCGGTGAAGCGGCGGGAATGGCACGACAGGCACTTGTTGGCGTTGAGATCGAGCGCATAGCCCTCGATGGCATGCGGGATCAGCGGCGGCTGGTCCGGATAATTGCGCCGGCGTCGCACGTCGTCGGTGATCTGCCGCTGCATGGCCGGCGCCGGCGTTTCCCGCGTGAAAGGCTCAGGCCCCTTGAGACGCGGCGCGTCGAGGCCAGGGCCGCCAATCTGCTGGGCGAACAGCGCTCCGGCGAACAGGCACGGCAATCCGGCAAGCGCGGACAAGAGAACCATGCGCTTCATCGGGCGCCTCCCGTGCCGCGCGCCGGTGCGGTCCGGGCGACGCTAACCGCGCTCACCTTGACGGCGCATTTCTTGAAGTCCGTCTGCTTGGAGATGGGGTCGGTGGCGTCGAGCGTCACCTTGTTGATCAGCTGGCTGGCGTCGAAGAACGGCACGAACACGACGCCGGGCGGCATCCGGTTGCGACCCTGCGTCTCGACGCGCGAACGGATCTCGCCGCGCCTGGACGTGATGCGCACCTCCTGCCCACGGCGCAGGCCGCGTTTGGCGGCGTCGTCCGGATGCATGAACAGCACCGCGCCGGAAAAGGCCTTGTAGAGCTCGGGCACACGCAAGGTCATGGAACCGGAGTGCCAGTGCTCGAGGACGCGACCGGTGACCAGCCACAGGTCGAACTCCTTGTCGGGCACCTCGGCCGGCGGCTCATAGGGCGCAGCGATCAGGTTCGCCTTCTTGTCCGGATTGCCATAGAACTGCAGCCCCGCCCCTTTCTCGACGTAAGGGTCGTAGCCCTCGCGGTAGCGCCAGAGCGTCTCCTTGCCGTCGACCACTGGCCAGCGCAGGCCGCGCACCTGGTGGTAGGTCTCGAACGGCGCGAGGTCGTGCCCGTGGCCGCGCCCGAACGAGGCATATTCCTCGAACAGGCCTTTCTGAACATAGAAGCCGAAATGCTTGGCCTCGTGGTTCTCGTACGCGGGATCGAGCTCCGAGACCGGGAACCTATTCACCTCGCCATTGGCGAACAGAACGTCGTAGAGCGACTTGCCCTTGTAGCCCGGCGCCTTGTCGAGGACCGCCGCTGGCCAGACCTCGTCGGTCGTGAAGCGTTTCGAGAATTCCACCAGCTGCCAGAGGTCGGACCGCGCCTCGCCGGGAGCGGTGACGAGCTGGTGCCAGAAGTGGGTGCGGCGCTCCGCATTGCCGTAGGCGCCTTCCTTCTCGACCCACATGGCCGTCGGCAGGATCAGATCGGCGGCCATGGCAGTGACCGTCGGATAAGCGTCCGAGACGACGACGAAGTTGTCCGCGTTCCGATAGCCGGGATAGGTCTCGTTGTTGGTGTTCGGCGCCGTCTGGAGATTGTTGTTGCACATGATCCAGTAGGCGTTGAGCTTGCCATCCTTGAGCATGCGGTCCTGCTGCACGGCGTGATAGCCGACCTTGCCCGACAGGAGCCCCTCGGGCAGCTTCCAGATGTGCTCCGCATGCTTGCGGTGCTCGGGATTGGCAACCTGCATGTCGGCCGGCAGCCGGTGCGAG
>DATBIR010000095.1:0-5033 GCA_036556825.1 Beijerinckiaceae bacterium | reverse complement strand
GCTGGTCCGGCGGGGGGTCTTTACAATCCCGCCCCTCGTACGTGGGGCGGTAGCTCAGCTGGGAGAGCGTCGCGTTCGCAATGCGAAGGTCGAGGGTTCGATCCCCTTCCGCTCCACCAATTTCCCTTCGTTCTCCGATTGACAGCCAGTGACCGGCGTCCTAGCGTGACAACGAGCGTCGCGCGGCTGCGACGCGCGTCCCCCAACCCAATTCGGAGTGATTCCAGATGGCAGCCAGGAAGAAGGCGAAAAAGGCCGCAAAGCGCGGCAAGCGGCGCGCCGTGAAGGCGAAGCGCAAGGTCGTACGCAAGGGCGCATCGGCTCGCAAGACGATGCGCAAGGTGGCCCGCAAGGCCGCGCGCGCGGCGCGCAAGACGGTGAAGACCGCCAAGCGGACTGCGAAGCGAGCGATCAGGACCACGGCGCAGAACGTGCGCACGGCGACGGTGAAGGTCGAGAAGGCCGCGACCCAGGCCGTCGGCGTGGCGGCCGCCAGGGTCGAGCAGGCGACGACGGCTGTCGAATCGTCGATGGCGGAGCCCAAGCCGGCACCAGCGGTCGTACCGGCCCAGGCCGCCTAGCGGCGAGGCACGAGCCGCCAGACCCCGGACCGGGCCGAAAGGGCCGGTCCGGGGTACACTCGCGCCCGCCAGCGCCCCGGTAGCTCAGTGGATAGAGCGGCCGCCTCCTAAGCGGCAGGTCGTCGGTTCAACTCCGGCCCGGGGCGCCAGCCTCACTGCGTGAAGAAGATGTTCACGAAGCCCGGCAAGCCCCCGGTCTCGCGGCGCTGCGCATATATCCGCCCGTCAGCCGTGTGGATGAGCAGTACGGCGACTTCCGCCTGACCGTTCGAATCCCAATCGCCGAGAAAATCGAGCGCTACCGATGTCCGGATACTGCCCGAGGGAAAGCCGACATTGCGCCGGGCCGGTGGCCCGGCCGCGTTGTCGATGACGACGTCGACATTCGCGCTCTGCTGCCGGTCCACCAGCAACGCAATCTCCGGAATCGTATCGCCGTCCGTGTCAGGGATGCCGAACAACCCGAGCGGCGTCACGCCGACACCATAGTTGAACATAGTGCTGTTGCCGATGTTATTGGCATTGGCCACGAACACGCGCGTAAGGCCGTCGCCGTTCCGACTGAGGAGAACCGCCACTTCGGGCGTGCCATTGCCATCGGCATCCGCCACGCTGGTCACGCGCCTCGGAACATGCCCATTTGGAAGGTAGAAGGACTGCGGCTGCGGGGGGCCGGCGGCATTGCGGATCTGGACCAGATAGCGGTTGTTGCTGAATCGCCCGCCGGTGGCTGCAATTTCCGGCACGCCATTGCCGTCGGCGTCATCGACGACGGCAATGTCGAGCACCTGGAAATTCGAGCCGTAGCGCAGGAACCGCCGGTTCGCCAGACCGAAAGCGTTCCTGATCTCGACCACTTCTTCTCCGTCACTCCGGCGCGTCGCCAATACGGCGAGTTCCGGCGTGCCGTCGTTGTCCGCATCGTCACCGATCACGACCATCGCGTGCGCAACGTAGCCCGCCGCGAACTGGATCTGCCGCATCGATCCCGGCCCGCCCATGTCGCGGATTTCCACGAGCGCCTGACCATCGCTTGAGCGCTCGGCCAGCATGGCGAGTTCCGGGAATCCGCTGCCATCCAGGTCGGGCAGCACGGCAGCCGCGATGGGCGTGTGCTGGTCGTCCAGAAAGGTCAGAGTGGCCAGCACCGCAGAGGTCTGGCTGTCCCTCACCTCAGCCACAATCGAACCCTGCTGGATCACCGCGATCTCCGGGCTGCCGTTGGCATTCATGTCCGGCACCGTGGCCATCGCGACGAATGCATCCATCTCCATCTGATAGATGAAGCGGTTGAGCTCGGCGTTTCCAGACTGTTCCGCGATGATGTTGAAATCCATGTCGGCGTACATGTCGGTATTGGGCTCAAAGTCGTCCCGTTCCTGGGCGCCCGTATGGGTATCGCGCCGGGTCGTATTGGCGCAATTGATGTTCAGCAGGGCGGGGTCGGCCTCCGACGCAAAGCACTGGACCACGGCCTCGCCGCGCACTTGCGGCAGTACCGGCGGATTGCTGGGATCCCCGTAGGCCGCAGGGAATGGACGATCCTTGATGAAGACATTGGAGTCTTCCTGTTCCGCCAGGTCGTAGACCGCGATGTTTCCGAACTCGGCGTAAAGCCGGGCCGTCATGAAGTTGAGCGGGTTGGGATTCGTATTCCGGATCCTGAAATTGAGCTTGTTGAGCGTGACGGTCAACCCGGAGCGGTTCCAGGCATTGGTCGTATCGGTGAATTGCACTCCCGGGTGCGTGCGTGAATCGACGCCGTCGACGCGAATCTCGCTCTCCGGGCCCAATGGCGTACCGGCGAAAACCGATTCCTGGAAGACGAACGTATCGAACAGGATGCCGTTGACGGTGATGCTCCCGCCATCCAGCAGCTCCTGGAGGCTGCAGTTCGCATCAAAATCGGAGCCTACGCCCCCGCAGTTGTAGCTCACGGCGGCGGGCGACGGCGACGTGACGGCAAGACCGAGCAGTCCCAGGACTGGTAACAGGTGTTTCATGCATCCCCCTCGAACGCAACGCGCCGACACACCGGTGCCCACCGGCGTCCTTCGTGGCAGTTGATGTCGCGGAGGGCATCCGGCTGGAAACCCGGAAGCGCTGTTATTGACTGTGCCGGCAGCTTGCTCCGGTGCGTGACGTCCTTCAAGTCGCACCCTGAGCCGGCGCCGCGAGTTCGCGTAAGCCGCTGAAAACTCTTCGTTTCCGTACCAGGTTGGTCCGATATAATTTGCCTGGCATGAGCCGCTCCCTGCGCGAACTGTACGAATCAAGCCCGTTCTCGAGCGCGCAGGCGCCCTATCTCGAGGCGCAGTACGAGCGCTTCCTGGCGAATCCTGCAGACGTCGCGCCGGGGTTGCAGGCGTTTTTTGGCGGGCTCGGAGCCGAATCAGGCGTGACGAGGCGCCGGAACGCCCCGGTCCCGGGCCGTGTGCCGGCGACGGGCGCTGCCGCCATCGACGGCGGCGAGAAGCAGGCGGCGGTCTCCCGCCTGATCCAGTTCTACGCCAACCGCGGTCACCTGGTCGCGGACATCGACCCGCTCGCGCTTCTGCGCCGGCCGGTGCCGGAGGTGCTCGATCCCGCCTACGGCGGCCTGAGCGAGGCCGACCTGGACACCGAGTTCTTCACCGGCGGCCCCGGCAGCGGCGTCGACAAGCAGATGAAGCTGCGCGAGATCCTCAGCCAGCTGCGCCAGGTGTACTGCGGACGGATTGGCGCGGAGTTTGCGCACGTCTCCGCGGGCGAAGAACGACTCTGGCTGCAGGACCGCTTCCAGGAGGCGCGACTGCAGCAGCGCCTGAGCCGCGAGGAGCGGCTCAACCTCCTGTGGCAGCTCTCGGTGGCCGAGGGCCTCGAACGCTACCTGCACACCAAGTACGTCGGCCAGAAGCGCTTCTCCCTGGAAGGGGGCGACGCGCTCATCCCGCTGCTCGACGACGTGATCCAGCGCGCGGGCGCCGCGGGCGTCGAGGACATCGTCATCGGCATGGCGCACCGGGGCCGGCTCAACGTGCTCGTCAACGTGCTCGGCAAGGCCCCGTCCATGCTGTTCTCCGAGTTCGAAGGCCACGTGGACCTGGACTCCCTCAGGGGCTCGGGCGACGTCAAGTACCACAAGGGCTTCTCCGCGGACCTGCGCACGGTGGGCGGCAACGTGCACGTGGTGCTCGCGTTCAATCCCTCGCACCTCGAGGTCGTGAACGCGGTGGTGGAAGGCTCCGTGCGCGCGCGCCAGGACCGGCGCGGCGATGCGACCGGTGAGCGGGTGATGCCCGTGCTGATCCACGGCGACGCGGCCTTCGCCGGCCAGGGCGTCGTCATGGAGACGATGCAGCTGTCGCAGGCACGCGGCTTCGCGACCGGCGGAACGCTGCACGTGGTCGTCAACAACCAGGTGGGGTTCACGACCAGCGAGCCGGCGGACGCGCGCTCGACGCTCTACTGCAGCGACGTCGCCAAGATGATCGAGGCGCCGATCTTCCACGTGAACGCGGACGATCCCGAGGCGGTCGTGAGCGCCGCCCGGCTCGCGCTCGACTACCGCATGAAGTTCCGCAAGGACGTGGTGATCGACCTCGTCTGCTATCGTCGCCACGGCCACAACGAGGCGGATGAGCCATCGGCGACGCAGCCGCTCATGTACCAGGCGATCCGCAAGCACCCGACGGCACGCCAGATCTACGGCAGGCAGCTCGAGGAGGATGGGCTGCTGGACGAGGGGCAGGCGGCGCAGATGGCGGAGGAATACCGCCGTGGACTCGACGAAGGCCATCCGCAGGCGCGTGCCTTCGCCGGCACCACCGGAAACGTCCACACCGTCGACTGGAGCCGCCACCTCGCCGCGGACTGGTCCGAGGCGCCCGCGACCGCTGTCGCGCGGGAGCGGCTGCAGGCGCTTGCCGCAAAGCTGACTGCCGTCCCCGACGGCTTCCTGTTGCACCCGCGCGTGACGCGCATCGTCGAGGACCGCCGGCACATGTATGCGGACGAGGCGCCACTCGACTGGGGCGCCGCCGAGACGCTCGCCTACGCGACGCTGCTCGAGGATGGCTATCACGTGCGGCTCTGCGGGCAGGACTCCGCACGCGGCACTTTCTTCCACCGTCACGCGGTCTGGCACGAACAGGCGACCGGGCGCACGCACGTTCCGCTGGCCCGTGTTGCCGGGGAGAGGGCGCGCCTGGCCATCATTGACTCGGTGCTGTCGGAGGAGGCGGTGCTCGGGTTCGAGTACGGCTACTCGACGACGGATCCCGAGACGCTCGTGATCTGGGAGGGCCAGTTCGGCGACTTCGCCAATGGCGCGCAGGTGATCATCGACCAGTTCATCACCTCGGGCGAAGCCAAGTGGGGTCGGGTGTCCGGCATCACGCTGTTCCTGCCGCACGGCTACGAAGGGCAGGGGCCCGAGCACAGCTCGGCGCGCCTCGAGCGCTACCTGCAGCT
>DATBIR010000094.1:0-3540 GCA_036556825.1 Beijerinckiaceae bacterium | reverse complement strand
CCCCGTGCGGCGGAACCGGCTGCTGTCAGCCGGCCGAGTGCGCCAGCGCAACAAGCGCCGCCGGCGACCATCGATGGCTCGAGCTACACCGTTCGCAACAACGACACACTCTGGCAGATCGCGAGCAGCCTGAAGCCGGGTGCTGCGAGTGGCATCAATCGCATGATGATGGCGCTCTATCGCGCCAACCCGGATGCCTTTGCCGGCAACATCAATCAGCTGCGTGCCGGCGCGATTCTGCGCATTCCCGCCGATGCCGAATACGACGCCATCCAGAGCGGCGAGGCCAATGCCGAGGTGCGTCGCCAGTATGCGCAGTGGCGCGAGAGCCGCGGCATCGCGGGCGCTGGAGAAACCCCGGCTGAAGCACGATTACGGCTGGTAACGCCGACCGAAGGCGGCGAAGGTACGGCCGCCGCCGGAACGGCCGCGACTGCTGAAGCGCAGCAACTGCGCGACCGCGTGCGCGCGCTCGAAACGCAGCTCGACGACTCGCGACGCATGATCGAGGTCAAGGATCAGGAGCTTGCGACCCTGCAGCGGCAGCTTGGCCAGCCAACTGCACAGCCACCCGCCGAACCGGCCACCACCACCGCGCCGCCGCCCGCGGAACAGCCGGCGCCTACTGAACCTCAGGCCGTCACGCCGGACAGCACGGCGCCCGAAGCGACCCAGGTACCCGCGGAAGAGCCGGCCCCGACGCCCGCTGTCGAACCGGAAACCGCGCCGCCAGCACCCGCCCAGCCGGCACCGGCCGAGGCGACAGCCGAGAAGGCGTCGTGGATCGACTGGTTGCTCGCAAACTGGTACTACGCCGGCGCCGCACTGCTCGTGCTCGGCCTCATCCTGTTTGCCCTGACTCGCCGTCGCCAGGAGCCCGATTTCGGTAACTTCGGCAAGCTCGCGGATGCGGCACGTTCCAGCGGTGGTGGTGGAGGCGGTGCGGTCGCTCGCGAACGCGAGCCGCGAATCGAGCGCGAGCCCGTCACGACACCGCTGCGCGCCAAGGCCGTCGACGAAGCATTCCTGGTCGAGGAAAGCGGCGAGCACGTACAGCCGAAGTTCAAGCCCGCCGCTCCCGAGCCCGTGCGAGCGGAAAAGGCGCCGGCGCGCGGCAAGAGCGCCGACGACACGCTGAGCTCGGAAACCGCGATCAACCTGGACCAGGGCGATCCGTTGGCCGAGGCCGATTTCCACATGGCCTATGGTCTCTACGACCAGGCTGCCGACCTGGTGAAGATCGCCATCGAGCGCGAGCCGCAACGGCGTGACCTGAAGCTCAAGCTCCTCGAAATTTACTTCGTCTGGGGTAACAAGGACTCCTTCCTCCAGGCGGCGCGCGAGCTCGCCGAGACGCGCGGCCAAGCGGCCCCGGGCGAATGGGACAAGATCGCCATCATGGGGCGCCAGATCAGCCCCGACGATCCACTGTTTGCCCCGGGTGCGGCGCCGCATGCCGGCGCAGCCGACGTCGATCTCAACCTCGAGGGCGGCGAGAACCGCGTGGATCTCGATCTGCTCGGCGCGCCCGAGGGCGAGCACGCCGGCGCGATCGATCTGGACCTCGGCCACGAGGACACCGCGACCACCGGGGAGTCGCCCGCCCTGCGCGAGGGCGAGGTGGGACTGGATTTCGTGATGGAGACGCCGGGACGCGGCTCCGATGGCAGCGCCACTACGCGCGAGATGGCCGCGCGCACGATGGAGACGCCGACCATCGAAACCGAGTACCACGGTGGACGCGACTCGCCGACGATCGAGTCGCCGTCGATCCGCCAGCGCGAGTCGACCACGATCCGGGAGAAGCTCAGCGCCGCGATGCGCCAGAGCGTGTCCCCGGATCAGACCGCCGAATTGGCCCTCGATGATCTCGGTCTCGAGATCGATCAGCTGCCCGATGCCGAGCAATCGGCCCTCGAAGAGACCGACCATCCGAGCGATGCGGCCACGATGCTCGCCGGTCTCGATGACCAGTCGCGTCGCGCGCTGCAGGAAGTCGAGGGCCGCACGCGGCCTTCGCGTGATGAACCGACGATGCGCTCAGCCACCCTGACGGGCGAAGAGAACATCAGCCCGACGGGCACCTGGGTGCTCGACGACAAGACCCTGGCCGCCACGATGGCCTTGCCCGGCGCCGCCGATCGCGCCGAATCGACGACGACCCGAACGCGTGCACTGGCCGCGGCCGGAGATGGCGCCGCGGACACGTCGCGACGTCGCAAGGTGGACGCCGAATCGACCGCGGAGCTCGCAGGCCTCTCGGCCGAAGAAATGGACCTCGATCTCGATCGACTCGAGGCCGCCCTGCAGAGCGACACTATCAAGCATCCCCGCAAGGGATCGACGGCCGAGCACAAGTTCTCCGACGACGTATTCGGCACGGACACTGCGACGGATCTCGATCTCGATGTCGGCGAGGTCAAACGTGATCGCGATCGCGAGCCGACCAGCACGGCGCGCATTCCAGCCGACGAGATGGGCCTGCCCGAGCTCGAGCCGGTCACGATGAGCGAGGTGGGCACGAAGCTCGACCTGGCCCGGGCCTACATGGACATGGGCGATCCGGAAGGCGCGCGTAGCATTCTCGATGAAGTGCTGACGGAAGGTTCTGCGAGCCAGAAACAGGAAGCGCAGCGCCTGATCGATTCGCTCCCCGGCTGAGGGCCCGGTCGCACTTTCCACATGTCCGCCACGTCCCGCTGGGCGGTTGGCCTCGAGTACGACGGCAGCGCCTACGCAGGCTGGCAAGCGCAGGAATCGGCGCCTTCGATCCAGGCGGTGGCCGAGCGAGCCTTCGGCAGCGTCGCCGATCACCCGGTAAGCCTCACCGCAGCGGGCCGCACCGACGCCGGCGTCCACGCGCTCCAACAGGTTGCGCACTTCGACGCCACCGCGACGCGCAACGCCCGCTCCTGGGTGTATGGCGCCAACACGCAACTGCCGCCGGACGTTGCGGCTCTGTGGGCGGTCCAGGTTCCCGAGACCTTCCACGCGCGTTACTCGGCACTGTCGCGTACCTACCGTTACGTGATTCTCAACCGCGGTACGCGGCCCGCCCTCGGCCGCAACCGGGTGTGCTGGATGCACGCGGCGCTCGATCATGACCGGATGGCGCGAGCCGCGGCGCACCTGGTGGGTGAGCACGATTTCTCGGCTTTCCGCTCCTCCGAGTGCCAGTCACGCACGCCGATACGCCGGGTCGATGGGATCGACGTTCGCCGCGAGGGTCCATACGTCGTCATCGAGGCGCGCGCCAACGCATTCCTGCATCACATGGTGCGCAACATTGCGGGACTGCTGATACGGATCGGCCGCGGTGAGGCCGAGGTCGACTGGGCGCGCGAAGTGCTCGAAGGTCGCGATCGCCGCCTGGGGGGCGTAACGGCACCAGCCGGCGGGCTCTACCTCGTAGGCGTTGCGTACCCGCACGAACTCGGTGTTCCGGCGCCGGACGATTCGGCCGCTCATTGGCCTTCGTTTATGATGCCCCACGAACCCTAGGCGCCGTCCTTCTGGAGCCCCATGTCCTGGTTCGAAAAG
>DATBIR010000093.1:0-6044 GCA_036556825.1 Beijerinckiaceae bacterium | reverse complement strand
CGAATAGCAAGCGCAGTTGCGAGGCGGCGGCCCGCGCTTAGGAGTGTAGCTCAACTGGCTAGAGCACCGGTCTCCAAAACCGGGGGTTGGGGGTTCGAGTCCCTCCACTCCTGCCAGCGCAGATCCCCGGCCCGGCCCCTGTGAGCCGGGCTTTTCGTTGCGGCATCACGGCGCGGCGGCGTTGGCGTCCCGGATGCGTTTCCCATCTGAAGCTCGTCCGTTCCACAGCACAGGATAGCCCATGAAGTGCCCAATCGACGGCTCGGATCTGACCATGACCGAGCGCCAGGGAATCGAGATCGACTACTGCCCCAAATGCCGCGGCGTCTGGCTCGACCGGGGCGAATTGGACAAGATCATCGAGCGGGCAGCGCCTGCCAACCCGGCACCTGCCTTTTCCCAGCCGCAGCCGCCCGCGGCTGCCCCGTATCCCTACTCGGGTGAGCAGCGCTACGACCCCCGCCGGGACGACGACCGCCACCGGCACCACGATTACCGCCACAAGAAGCGTAAAGGGTTCCTGGGGGAGCTGTTCGACTTCGATTGACCTCCGACCGACGCCATCGACAAGCCGGAAAACTTGCGCTATAGGCGGCTCCATCCCAGCTTATGGTTGGAACTAAGTGGCGCGTGGCGGACAGCCTCGCGCCGCAGCTAATTTGGGCAGCAGCCCGTGAGAGGCCGCTCGAGGTACATGCCTCGCGGATGAGAGATGGCGAAGGTAAATCCATTCGAGTTCCTGCAGCAGGTGCGAGCCGAAGGCTCCAAGGTCACCTGGCCGAGCCGCAAGGAAACCATGATCACGACCGCCATGGTCTTCTTCATGGCGGTCCTGGCGAGCGTATTCTTCCTGGCCGTCGACTGGATCGTCAGCAACGCCGTGGCCCTGATCCTCGGGATCAGGTCGTAAGGGTGGCGAGAATGGCGAAGCGTTGGTACATCGTCCACGCGTACTCGAATTTCGAGAACAAGGTGGCGCAGTCGATCAAGGACCAGGCGGCGCAGCGCAACCTGTCGGACAAGTTCGACGAGGTCCTCGTGCCGATGGAGAAGGTCGTGGAGGTGCGCCGCGGCCGCAAGGTCGACAGCGAGCGCAAGTTCTTCCCCGGCTATGTCCTGGTCAAATGCGACCTCACCGACGAGGTCTACCACCTGATCAAGAACACCCCGAAGGTCACCGGCTTTCTCGGCGCCGACAAGTCGAAGCCGGTGCCGATCCCGGATGCCGAGGCCGAGCGCATCAAGGGGCAGGTGGCCGAGGGCGTCGACCGCCCGAAACCCTCGATCCATTTCGAGATCGGCGAGCAGGTGCGCGTCGCCGACGGCCCGTTCGCCTCGTTCAACGGCGTCGTCGAGGAGATCGACGAGAGTCGCGCCCGCCTCAAGGTGGCGGTGTCGATCTTCGGTCGCGCCACGCCGGTCGAACTGGAATACGGGCAGGTGGAGAAAACCTGACCCAGCAATCAGTGATCAGTCACCAGTGATCAGTCATCAGAGGCCCCGGGGCAGCATTCTGATCACTGATGACTGATCACTGATAACCGAACGCGGGAGGCTCGTCCGGTCGCCAGCCGGACCACGACAGGAGCCGCACCGCGACCTGCAACCGCCCGAGGCCGGCCGGCAGCCGGGTCGGGCTATTTGGGAGCAGTCCCATGGCAAAGAAGATCACGGGCTACGTGAAGCTTCAGGTTCCGGCCGGCGCCGCCAATCCGTCGCCGCCGATCGGTCCCGCGCTCGGTCAGCGCGGCCTCAACATCATGGAATTCTGCAAGGCCTTCAACGCCAAGACCTCGCAGATGGAAAAAGGCATGCCGATCCCGGTGATCATCACCGCGTATCAGGACCGGTCCTTCACCTTCGAGATGAAGCAGCCGCCGGTGTCCTACTTCCTCAAGAAGGCCGCCAAGATCGACAAGGGCTCGCAGACGCCCGGCAAGGGCGGCAAGTCCGGCCGCGTCACGCGCGCCCAGGTGCGCGAGATCGCCGAGAAGAAGATGGCCGACCTCAACTGCGACAGCGTCGAATCGGCAATGAAGATGATCGAGGGCTCGGCGCGCTCGATGGGCCTCGAAGTGGCTTGAGGGAGGGCGCAATGGCTGAACATGGCAAGCGTTATCGCGGGGCCCGCGAGGGCATCGACCGCACCAAGGCCTACCCGCTCGCGGACGCCGTCCGCATGGTCAAGGAGCGCGCCAAGGCGAAGTTCGACGAGACCGTCGAGATCGCCATGAATCTCGGCGTCGATCCGCGCCACGCCGACCAGACGGTGCGCGGCGTCTGCAACCTGCCGAACGGCTCCGGCCGCACGGTGCGGGTGGCGGTGTTCGCGCGCGGCGCCAAGGCCGACGAGGCGAGGGCCGCGGGGGCCGATATCGTCGGCGCCGAGGACCTGGTCGAGACCGTCAATGGCGGCACCATCGACTTCGACCGCTGCATCGCCACGCCCGACATGATGCCGCTCGTCGGCCGTCTCGGTAAGGTGCTGGGCCCGCGTGGCCTGATGCCGAACCCGAAGGTCGGCACGGTGTCGATGGACGTCGCCGGCGCCGTGCGCGCCGCCAAGGGCGGCGCCGTCGAATTCCGGGTCGAGAAGGCGGGCATCGTCCATGCCGGCGTCGGCAAGGCGTCGTTCGACGAGGCCAAACTGGTCGAGAACATCCGCGCCTTCATCGACGCGGTCGCCAAGGCCAAGCCGGCCGGCTCGAAGGGGACGTACATCCAGCGGGTGGCGGTGTCCTCGACCATGGGCCCGGGCGTCAAGGTCGATCCGGGCAGCGTCCTCAGCGGCGCGTAAGAGGCGGTTCACCCCCGACAGGAAGGGCCCGGCCGAGTGCCGGGCCTTTTACATAGGGGAGGGGCGCCGGTGCCGGCCGTCGCCGGCTCGCGGGCTTCGGCTCCGCGGCCGTCCCGGACCAGAAAACGAAGGCTTCGCGCTGCACTGCGGCAAAAAGGGCTTGACTTTTTCCGCAAATCCCCTTGGCAGCGGCGCTTCGACCGATTATTGAGACGGCCCATGTCTCAAAATTACCACGGGGGCCGGCGGATTCGCCGGACTTCGTAAGAGTTTCCATCCGGGAGACCGGATGGAGGACGGCCGGCGGGCCGAGGGGTAACCCTTTGGTCCGGTCCGGCCATGTCCTGTCCGAGACTGCAGGCGCTGCCAAGGACTTGTCCTTGCGGCTTAATTCGCAAGGGCCTGCATAGACGGGGAAAGCCATTGTTCGTCCGCTTCCTGCGGACGCAAGTCTGGTTCGAACCATCTCGCCCGGCCGCGTCGTTGGCCGGGGGACAGGGCTGCAGGAGCGTCGTCCGAAGGCCACCCGGCTTTTGGACGGCAGGTGCAACCGGCGGAACTCCCCGTTCCGCCTACCGGAGAGAGCCAGTGGACAGAGCAGCAAAACGCGAGCTCGTCGCGACGCTCAACGGCGTGTTCTCGAACACGGCCGTGGTCGTCGTGGCCCACTACAAGGGCCTGTCGGTTGCCGACATGCAGAAGCTGCGCGCGCAGATGAAGCAGGCCGGCGCCACCGTCAAGGTCGCGAAGAACCGCCTCGCCAAGATCGCTCTCGAAGGCACGGACGTCGCATCCGTGTCGGGCCTGATGAAGGGCCCGACTTTGATCGCCTATTCCAACGATCCGGTTGCGGCGCCGAAGGTCGCCGTCGACTTCGCCAAGGGCAACGACAAGCTCGTGATCCTTGGCGGCGCGATGGGCACGACCGCCCTGAACCCCGAGGGTGTGAAGGCGCTTGCCACCTTGCCCTCGCTCGACGAACTGCGCGCCAAGCTGCTCGGCCTGATCCAGGCCCCGGCTACCAAGGTCGCCCAGGTCGTCAACGCGCCGGCGGCGAAGCTCGCCCGCGTGTTCGGGGCCTATGCCAAGCGAGACGAAGCGGCGTGAGGCCGTAATTTATCCACCCTAACCCCTGTTCGAACCGACAAAGGATGCATATCTATGGCTGATCTTGCCAAAATCGTTGACGATCTGTCGTCGCTCACCGTCCTTGAAGCCGCCGAGCTCGCCAAGATGCTCGAGGAGAAGTGGGGCGTGTCCGCAGCGGCGGCGGTCGCCGTTGCAGCTGCCCCGGGCGCCGGCGGCGGCGCTGCCGCTCCGGCTGCCGAAGAGAAGACGGAGTTCACCGTCATTCTCGCCGCGGCCGGCGACAAGAAGATCGAGGTGATCAAGGAAGTGCGTGCCGTCACGGGCCTCGGCCTCAAGGAGGCCAAGGACCTCGTCGAGGGCGCGCCCAAGCCGGTGAAGGAATCCGTCTCGAAGGAAGAGGCCGACAAGATCAAGGCGACCCTCGAGAAGGTCGGCGCCAAGGTCGAGCTGAAGTAAGCGCAGCTTGCTTCGGCGAACATCCCCGGGCGAGCGCAAGCAAGACCCGGGGATCTCGATTCGCAGGTGCGCCCTTCTAATCGGGATGGCCGTACCCGGATCAGCGTCTCGGCGCTGCCCGGGCACTAAAGGGCTACCAAGCCCGGCCATGACAAGTAACAGAGAAGCGACGGTCCCATGCCTTGCGCACGGGGCCGTCTCGCCGTCGTGAGACGGGTCGTGGGGCCGCCAAGGCCTGAGTGTTTTAAGCATTTGCCGGCGCCTGTCGCCGGACGTCTGACCCGGGCTCCTGCCGCGGGATCCCTGGTCAGACGTAATCAGGAGCGAGGTCCGAGATGGCCAATACGCTGGTAGGCCGCAAACGCATTCGCAAGTTCTTCGGAAAAATCAGGGAAGTGGCCGAGATGCCGAACCTCATCGAGGTTCAGAAGGCGTCCTACGACCAGTTCCTGATGGTCGAAGAGCCGAAGGGCGGGCGGCCTGAGGAAGGCCTGCAGGCCGTGTTCAAGTCCGTGTTCCCGATCTCGGACTTCTCGAACACCGCCCTGCTCGAATTCGTCAAATACACCTTCGAACCGCCGAAATACGACGTCGACGAGTGCCGGCAGCGGGGCATGACCTATGCCGCGCCGCTCAAGGTGACGCTGCGCCTGATCGTGTTCGATGTCGATCCCGACACGCAGGCCCGCTCCGTCAAGGACATCAAGGAGCAGGACGTCTACATGGGCGACATGCCGCTCATGACCGACAACGGCACCTTCGTCGTCAACGGCACCGAGCGCGTCATCGTCTCGCAGATGCACCGTTCGCCGGGCGTGTTCTTCGACCACGACAAGGGCAAGACGCATTCGAGCGGCAAGCTGCTGTTCGCCGCCCGCATCATCCCGTATCGCGGCTCCTGGCTCGACATCGAGTTCGACGCCAAGGACATCGTCCACGCGCGCATCGACCGCAAGCGTAAGATCCCGGTCACGTCGCTGCTCTTCGCCCTCGGCCTTACCTCCGAGGAGATCCTCGATACGTTCTACAACCGCCTCGTCTACACCCGCGACAAGGATGGCTGGCGGATTCCGTTCGACCCGGAGCGGATGAAGGGCTTCAAGGCGGCCAACGACCTGCTCGATGCCAAGACCGGCAAGGTCGTGCTCGAGGCCGGCAAGAAGCTGACCGTGCGCACCGCGCGTCAGCTCGCCGAGAAGGGCCTCAAGTTCCTGCGCGCCACCGACGAGGACCTGGTCGGCCAATACATCGCCGAGGACCTGGTCAATCCGCAGAGCGGCGAGATCTACGCCGAGGCAGGTGACGAGATCAGCGACAAGAGCCTCAAGGCTCTGATCGAGGCCGGTCTCGACGAGATTCCGGTGCTTGACATCGATCACGTCAATGTCGGCCCGTATATCCGCAACACGCTCGCGGTCGACAAGAATTCCGCGCGCGAGGAGGCGCTGTTCGACATCTATCGAGTCATGCGCCCGGGCGAGCCGCCGACCCTCGAAACGGCCGAGGCCATGTTCCGTTCGCTGTTCTTCGATTCGGAGCGCTACGACCTGTCGGCCGTCGGCCGCGTCAAGATGAACATGCGTCTGGAACTGGACGCGGAGGACACCGTGCGCGTGCTGCGCAAGGAGGACATCCTTGCCATCGTTAAGGCACTGGCGGATTTGCGCGACGGCCGCGGCGAAATCGACGACATCGACAACCT
>DATBIR010000092.1:0-1788 GCA_036556825.1 Beijerinckiaceae bacterium | reverse complement strand
GACCCGCGGGCGGTGCTCGACGGCGTCCCGGCCGAGGACGCCGAGGGCGAGGCCATGTACGACGTCGTCCTCGACGCCGTCGACGGCACGCTGCGCTCCATTCCCCAGCACAACCGCAAGAACCCGGAGACCGTGGCCGAGGCGAGACCCGAGCAGCCGGCCCGCGCGCGGCCGCTCTCTCCCCACCTGCAGATCTATCGCCCGCAGATCAACATGGTGATGTCGATCGCGCATCGCATCACCGGGGCGGCGCTCTATTTCGGCTCGCTCCTCCTCGTGTGGTGGCTCGTTGCGGCGGCCACGGGGCCCGACTACTTCGCCTACGTCAACGGGCTGTTTGCGACCTGGCCCGGCATGGTCATGCTCGTCGGCTACACCTGGGCCTTGATCCACCATCTGCTGGGCGGGCTTCGCCATTTCGTGTGGGACACGGGCTCCGGCCTCGACCTTGCGAGCGTCGATCTCCTGTCGTGGGGCACTATCATCCTTTCGGTGCTGCTGACCGCCGCCCTCTGGTTCTACATCGCCGCCGAGAAGGGATGGATCGCGCCATGGCAATGATCACGCCTCTAAAGCGCGTGCGCGGGCTCGGCTCCGCCAAGGAAGGCCCCGAGCACTTCCTGAAGCAGCGCCTGACGGCGGCCGCCAACCTGGTGCTGGTGCCCTTTGCCGTCGGGCTCATTGCCACGCTTGCGGGCGCCGATCTCGCTACCATCAAGGCGACGCTCGCGCACCCCGCGGTTGCGATCGCCCTCGTCGTGCTCGTGCTGTCGATTGCCGTGCATATGCGCATCGGCATGCAGGTCATCATCGAGGACTACGTGCACGCCGAGGGCGCCAAGATGCTGCTGCTGGCGGCGAACACGTTCTTCTCTTGGGCCGTTGCCGCGATGGCGATTTTCGCGGTGCTGAAACTGAGCTTCGGGGGTTGAGCGACATGGCCGCCGGCAAGTCGAAAGGAAACGGGGCTGAGCGCGCCCCCGCAACGAAGCCCGCCGTCAACGGCAAGGCCTACCCCGTCCACGATCACGCCTACGACGTCGTCGTGGTCGGAGCCGGCGGCGCCGGCTTGCGGGCGACGCTCGGCTGCGCCGAAGCGGGCTTAAAGACCGCGTGCGTGACCAAGGTGTTTCCGACGCGCTCGCACACGGTCGCGGCGCAGGGTGGCGTTGCCGCCGCGCTCGGCAACATGGGCCCCGACAACTGGCGCTGGCACATGTACGACACCGTCAAAGGCGCCGACTGGCTCGGCGACCAGGACGCTATCGAGTACCTGTGCCGCCAGGCGCCGGCCGCCGTCTACGAGCTCGAGCACTATGGCGTGCCCTTTTCCCGCACCGAGGACGGGCGCATTTATCAGCGCCCGTTCGGCGGCATGACCACGGAGTTCGGCGAGGGCCCGCCGGCGCAGCGCACCTGCGCGGCCGCCGACCGCACCGGGCATGCCATGCTGCACACGCTCTACGGCCAGTCGCTTAGGCATGCGGCCGAGTTCTTCATCGAGTACTTCGCCATCGATCTCATCATGGACCGGGATGGCGCCTGCCGCGGAGTTGTCGCGCTCTGCCTCGAGGACGGCTCGATCCACCGTTTCAGTGCGCAGATGACCGTGCTCGCGACTGTCGGCTACGGACGCGCCTATTCCTCCTGCACCGGCGCGCACACGCAGACCGGCGACGGCAACGCCATGGTGCTGCGCGCCGGCCTGCCGCTCGAGGACATGGAGTTCGTGCAGTTTCATCCGACCGGCGTCTACGGCGCCGGCGTTCTCATCACCGAAGGCGCGCG
>DATBIR010000091.1:0-23748 GCA_036556825.1 Beijerinckiaceae bacterium | reverse complement strand
CACGGCCGGCCTGAGGTCGTTCAGGCCTACAGGATGAAATCGATCTTCGTCAGGGTTTTCAGACCGATCAGCTCGATCTGGAAGTCGGCGCGCCGGTCGCCATTGATGCCCTGCGAGTTGCAGGTGATGTTGTCGCCGTTGATTGTGCCGCGCACCCGTTCGATGTTGCGCAACAGGTCGTTGCCGCCCGGACCGCTGGCGCTGCCGCCCAGGGCCGGATCGCCGAGCGCCACAGTTACGCCGAGCCCGCCCGGATTGTTGGTGTCGCGGAGGAAATCGACCTCGTCGTCATCGGCGCCGCCGTCGAATGTGTCATTGCCGCCGAGACCCCGGAAACGCTGCGAGCCGGCCGCCCCCGTAAACATGTCGGCCTGCGCCGTTCCGCGCACGCCCTCGATGCCCGCGAAAGAGGTGTTGACGTCGCCCGTCACGCTCGATGCGATGACGGTTCCCAGCCCGTCGGCGGTGAAGACGACCGTGATGCCGACGCTGGTCACATTCCCTGGCCGGTCGTAGCGAAGCTCGTCGAAGCCCGCTCCGCCATCGACGCTGTCCGTGCCGCGGCCCGGCGCGAAGGTATTGTCGTGATCGTCGCCGATCAGGAGGTCGTCGAACCTCGTTCCCAGCGCGGCTTCGATCGCGGTCAGCGCGTCGATTTCCACGCCCGGCGCCGGGACAGGAGTGTTGCCTGCCCATGCCTTGCCGACATTGTCGCTGGGGTCCCCGTCGTTGAGGTCCACGGTGACGCCGGCGCTGCGGCCATCGTTGTGGTAAACCACCTCGTCGAAGCCGGCGCCGCCGTTGATGGCGTCGTCGCCGAGCCCGCCGACGAAGCTGTCGTCACCGGCGTTGCCCGTGAGCGTGTCGTTGCCGGTGAGCAGGTCGCTGAACGGGAAAAACGAGCTGCCGGTGACGAGCCAGTGGCTGTCAAAGGTGGGCAGCGAGACATTGGTCAGTCCCGAGAAGGCGACCAGCACGGTCGCACCTTGCCGAAGCTCTACCGCCGCGATGATGCCGGTCGTCGGCGACGCCGCACCGGGATCGAAGCCCGTGCCGCTGACCACGACGACGCGGCCATCCGGCAGTGTGTAGGTCGCGGTCGTCGCGGAGCGCGCGTTGCGCGTCACACCTGCGTCCGGGAAGAATTCGCCCGGGGTGATCCCGGATGCCGAGTTCACGACATACGTGGCCATTTGCCCCCCTGTCCGCCCCGCATGCAGGACCTGAGCATTATTGGCTCATTCAACGTATCGGCACGTTTTCGAGGCGGATAGGTGCTCTCTTGCCTGGACCGGAAATTTTCGCCTCGAACGTCGCCTTCGTGATCGCGCGTCCCACCGGAGAAGCAGCTGTCAGGCGTCGCGGCCGAAAACGCGCGGTGCAGTCGGGGCCCGGAGTGGCGTCAGCCGCGGCGCGAGAGGCCGCCGGGACGGCATCCTCTTCTCACCCGGTCCGATCTTCGGGCGGGGCCCGCCCTCCCGCCCGCCGGCCGCGACCGCAACATTTGCGCCGCCCCCGCTAATCCGTTGCTAACGACAGGGCAAAGGCCCGCGTCCGGGCCGGCAGACGCAACAATTTGTCGGATTTCGAGAAATCCGGCTGCAACAAAGCGCCGGCATAAGTGCACGCAACCACGAAGAGCAGGGGAGCGCATCTGTGGCTGCGAATGTCTGGCCGACCGTCTTGGGCGTAGTTGCGCCCCTCGCCGGAACCTACTGGCTGTTATTTCTTCATTAACCAGAAGTCGGCCGCGGCCCCGCCGGAGCTATGCGGCCGGGTCGCCCCCGAGCCCGCGTGGCAAGGCGAGCTGCTCCATGGCGTCATGGATGCGCATCAGCCATTCCCGGTCGGTCCTGGACCGCTCCTCCGCCTCGCGGGCGCGCGTCTCGGCGCGCAGGGCCCGCGTTTCGGCGGCCTGGATGGCGGTGTGGGCGGCCTTGATCTCCTCGGCCGCCCTCTGGACGATTTCCTCGTTGCGGGCCTCGAGCTCCCGGATCCGGTCTTCGGCGGCGGTGAGCGCATCGGCCGCCTGATCGACGAGATAGAGCGTCTTGACCCAGTCGCGCTCCGACGGCCCGTTGCGATCGCCGAAGAGCTCGGTTTCCTCGGTCTTGGACGCGAAGGCCAGGCGCAGGACGTTGTCGAGCCCCTCGAGGCCGGTCTTGGCGCCCGGCACCTTGGGCCGCCGGGCCGGATCGTTGCCGGGATCCCGCACTACGGGTCTGCGCGCCTGTTCCATTACGATTCATCCCTCCGAAAGCCCGACGACCCCGCGTCCGTGCCGCGCGAATCAGAGAACTTTACCCGCTGGGGGCTGGTGTTAGTAGACGGTTAGGACTGGTTAACAGGCTGTTAACGGGCGCCGCCGCCCGGCCGGCATCGGACTGCCGCGCTTTGTCCCCGGCTTCCCCGCTTTGCCCGTGTTGCCGGCTTTCCGCAGCCTCGCCGCGCCGCGGCCATCAAATTTCAGCAAAATACTGAGGCGGACGGCGAGGCCGGGCATGGCGGGCACGATCGGACGCGGTCAGCGCGCCACGGCGGCCTGAGCCGTCGCCACCGTCTCGTCCTCGCTTTCCGCTTCCGCCGCGTCGGAAACGCGCCCGAGGATCAGGCACAGGATCACCACCGGGACGCCGACCGCGGCCGTCATGGCGAAGAAGGCGGCGTAGCCGAAGCTTTCGACGACGAAACCGGAAACGCCGCCGACGACCTTGCCCGGAAGCGCATAGAGCGAGCTCAAGAGCGCGTATTGCGTCGCCGCGAAGCCGGCGCCGGTCAGCCCCGACATGTAGGCGATCAGCGCCGTTCCGGCGAAGCTGCCCGAGAAATTGTCGATGCTGATCGCCAGGATCAGCAGCTCGAGCTTGGCGCCTTCGAGCGCCAGCCAGGAAAACATCAGATTCGAGCCCGCTCCCAGGATCGCGCCGATCAGCAGCGTGCGCCCCAGGCCGAGCTTGGGAAGGATGAGCCCGCCGGCGAACGCCCCGATCATGCCGATCCATACGCCGTAGAGCTTGGACACGCTGGCGATCTCGGCTTTGGAGAAGCCGAGGTCGATGTAAAGCGGATTCGCCATCACGCCCGCGACGAAATCCGGCAGGCGGTAGAGCGCCACCAGCGCAAGGATGAGGATGAGGAGCGCGCCCTTGCGGCGGTGGAGATCGGCGAGCGGCGCGACGATGGCCTCGCCGAAGCGAAACGGTTTTGCGGCGCCGGTCGCGGCCGCGCCGTCTGCGGAGGGCGCCCGGTCGACCGCCGGCGCGAGGAGGCTGGTGGTCAGGCCGACGATCATCAGCCCGGCCATCGCCAGATACGCCACGTGCCAGTTCACGTATTCGGCGATGTAGAGGGCGCCGGCGCCGGCGCAGATCAGGGCGAGGCGATAGCCGAGCTGATAGGCCGCCGCCATGAGCCCCTGGCGGGAGGTGGGCGCGGCGTCGATGCGCCAGCCGTCGACCACCACGTCCTGCGTCGCCGACCCGAAGGCGACGACAAAGGCGCAGGCCGCGGTGAGCGCGACGCTCTTGCCCGGATCCGACAGGCTCACGCCGACCAGCCCGAGGGCCACCAGCATTTGCGACGCCATCATCCAGGCGCGCCGGCGGCCGAGCAGCCGCGACAGGACCGGGACGTCGAAGGCGTCGACGAGCGGCGCCCACAGGAACTTGAAGCTGTAGGCCAGGGCCAGCCAGCTGAACATGCCGATGGTGGTGACCGGCACGCCCGACTCGCGCAGCCACGCCGACAGCGTGCCGAAGACGAGCAGCAGCGGCAGGCCCGCCGAATAGCCGAAGGCGAGCATGAGCGCGACGCGGGTATCGGCGAGGTCTCGCCAGCCGAGGCGGGTCTTCTCGCTCACGCCATCTCCTTGGTTGTGCGGCGCGACCGCGCCGTGAAAATCGCTTATGGCCAGTCAGGCGCCGAGGCCAGAGCCGTTTCCACTCACGTGGATTTGGGCCCCGCTTGTCTACAGGACGCATTTTCTTCGGCGAACCGACCCGCTTCGCCGGAAAATGCTGTGACCATCAAAAGAGGCGATGTCATGGAGTTGTCTTACGCCCAGAACCTCGAAGACTATCACCTGGCGCAGGTTTTCGCAGGCCAGCGCGACGGCTTCTACATCGACATCGGGGCTGGGCACCCGGTCGCCGACAACGTCTCCTTCTGGTTCTATCTGCAGGGCTGGCGCGGCCTCGTGGTCGAGCCGCAGGCCGCTCTGGCGGGTCTCTACGCCCATGTGCGGCCCCGCGACCGGGCCGTGTGCGGACTTGTCGGACGCGTCGCCGGCGAGGCGGACTTCCATGTGGTCGACCGGCTGCATGGCTTCTCCACCATGAACGAGGCGCAGGCGCGCAGCGCCGCCGCTTTCGGAGCCGGCTACCGTACCCGGCGCCTGCCCGTCGCCACCCTTGCGCGGCTGTGCGAGGAGCATGGGATCGGGCGCATCGACTTCCTCAAGGTCGATGTCGAAGGCGCCGAAGCCGAGGTCCTCGCCGGGGCCGATTGGCGGCGCTGGCGGCCGCGGGTCGTAGTCATCGAAGCGGTCACGCCGGGCAGCATGGCGCAAGCGTGGGGCGATTGGGAGCCGCTGCTCATCGAGCACCGTTACGCTTTCGCCTTCTTCGACGGGCTCAACCGCTTTTACGTCGCCGAGGAGGAGCCTGCGCTGGCATCGCGTCTGCCGCGCGGGCCGGCGTCGTGGGACGCCGTGGCGCATCTCTACGCCTGCGGCCGCGCGCCCGACAATCCGGAGCATCCCGACCATGCCCTGGCGCGCAAGCTCACGGACGCATTTCTGGCGGCCTTGCCGCGCCTCGCTCCCGAACTCCTCCTTGACCTGCTGATCCCGGCCGAGGCGGGCGCTCTGGCGCGGGACGCGACGCCGGACGACCGGCAGGACATCGCCCGGCTGCTGTTCGGCAAGCTCGCTGCGAAGTCCGCGCTCGCGAAGGTTTCGTCGCCCGCCAGCCTCCAGCAGGCGTATCGCGAGGCGATGCAGTCGGATCTCTTCCGCGCCGCCCTCGGCCGCATCGCGTCGTGCTACGACGGCGGTCAGATCATGGAGTAAGGCCCTTGCGGGCCGGCAACTCGCCGGGAAACGGTCTTGCCGGCAAGGACGCGGACCTTATCGGGACGACGACTCGCGGCGTCGCGCGGCATCTCCCTCCGGCAGAGGTGAGGCCGGGACTTGTCCGGGCTTGCGCAGGCGCTGCCAGAGCTGCACCAGGCGCGGATAGCGCCGCTCATAGGTTCGCGCGGGAGCGCTGCCCTCGCGCACGAGGTTGATCTCGCGGTCGAAGAACTCTTCGAGCCCGGGGCGGTGCGTCACGCTCAGCACCATCGTGTGGGCGAGATCCGTGCGCAGGAACTCCATCATGCGGAACTGGGTCTCCTCGTCGAGCGCCGAGGTCGACTCGTCCATGATGACGATGTCCGGCGGGTCGACCAGAAGGCGCGCGAAAGCCAGCCGCTGCTTTTCGCCGCCGGACAGAATCGCCTCCCATTGATCCTCCTCGTCAAGGCGCGGGATCAGGTGCGACAGGCCGCAGCGCTTGAGGGCGTCCTGGACCTTGTCGTCGGGCACCTCGCGCTCCGGATCCGGGTAGAGCACCGCACGGCGAAAGGTGCCGAGCGGGATGTAGGGCCGCTGCGGCATGAAGGCGATGCGCGCGTTGGCCGGACGCAGGATCTCGCCCGTGCCCCACGGCCACAGGCCGGCCATGGCGCGGATCAACGTGCTCTTGCCGGTGCCCGACTCGCCCTTGACGATCACCTTCTCGCCGCGCGCGATGGTGGTGTCGGCATCCTCGATCATGACGCGGCCGTTCTGCTGGGCGAGCGACAGGTTGTTGATGTGCAAGGCGTCGTCGCTGCTGTCGCCGAGCACGACGGTGTCGCTCGTGCCGTAGCGCCCGATCGTGGCTTCCAGCTCGTCGATCGCATCGGTCAGCTCCGTGACGCGTTGCGCCGACGCGAACCATTCGGCGAGCCTGATGGCGTTGTCGACGAGCCAGTTGAGCGCGACCTGGGTCTGCGTGAAGGCCGTCGCGACCTGCATGAGCTCCCCGAGGCTGAGTTCGCCCGCGAGGTATTTCGGCGCGCCGAGGAGCAGGGGCACGGCCGGAGCCAGGACCAGATTGGAATAGCTGATCCAGGTCATGTGGGCTTGCTGGATGATCACCCTGACCCAGCGTTTCGCGAGATCGTCGAACGTCGCCCTGAGGCGGTCGCGCTCGTCGTCGTCACCGCCGATCAGGGCGATGTTCTCCGCGCTCTCGCGCACGCGCGTGAGCTCGTAGCGGAGCCGCGCCTCGCCGGTGTTCTTCGCCTCCGTGCGCCGGATCAGCGGGCGGCCGATCATGATGGTGGCGACCGACGTCAGGCTGGAATAGAGGATCGCCGCCACGACCATGTAGCCGGGAATGTTGTAGGTCGTCCCGAACGCCTCGAAGCTGATGCTGCCTCCGACGGCCCAAAGGACGCCGATGAACGCCGCCGCCGACAACAGCGCATTGCCGAGCCCGTGCGCGAAGTCGACCAGAGGTTCGGTGGCGAGGCGCACGTCGTCGGCAATGCGGAACTCGGGGTTGCTGCCTTCGCCGCCGACGATATTGAGCTGGTAGAATCGGCGCTCCGAGAGCCAGCGCCCGATGAGGTGGTCGGTGAGCCATTGCCGCCATCTGAGCTGCAGGCGCATGCGCATATGGACCAGTCCGACCGATGCCGCCGCCGACGCCACCGCCAGCGCCAGCACGATGCCGATGCCCAGCATCACCGAGGCGACGTTCTTCTGCTCGAGCGCATCGAAGAAGAACTTGTTCCAGCGGTTGACGCCGAGCGCCGCGGCCAGGTTGGCCAGCATGAAGGCGAGCACGCCGACAAGCAGGATCCAGGCGCGCAGCTTGGTCGGTCCGCTCCAGAAGCCGAGCGCGATGCGGAAGAAGGCCCGCGCGATATAGCTCGGCGGCGGGCCCCGCCCTTCCTCGGCCGGACCGTCCTGCTTGACGGGGTTCGACGCATCCATCGATCGCTCCTCGGGACCTGACGATGCCAGCCCGCTCGTTCGCCTTGTGCGCATGGCCTTCCGGCGACGCCGTCGCGCTTCGTCGGTCATGCCTTAGCGATAATGCAACGCAAAAAGCTCCGTTCCACGGCCAAGCTGCTTCGCCGCGGATTTGGCCGCCTGGGGAGGCCTCCGGTCAGACGCGTTTGCGGGCGTTGCGGTCGAGGATCCTGAGATTGTTCTGGATGCGCTCGTTCTCGGGATCGAGGGCCGCGGCTGCGCTCAGGTCCTTGCTGGCGCGCCGCAGGTCGCCGCGCAGCATGTAGGAATAGCCGCGGTTGTTGAGAAGCTCCGCCGAGCGCCCGGTCAGCTTGATGGCCTCGCCGTAGGCGCGGTCGGCGAGCTTGAAGCGCTTCATTTCGTCATAGGCGGCGGCCAGTCCGAGCCAGGCTTCCGGGTTGCCGGCATTGGTTTCCACGGCCTTGCGGAAATGCATCTCGGCGAGGCCGAAATTGCCGGCCCGGAAGTGCTCCTTGCCGAGCGCGAGGTCGTCCTTGACCTCGTCGAGCGGCTTCGAGGCCGCAGGCGGGGCGCCCGCTCCGCCGATGGCGCCCGTGGTGATGTCGGCGCTCAGTCCGGAACATCCGCCGAGGGCGGCGAACACGAGCACCAGCGGCACGACCACGATCGCCGGCCCGATGCGAGCGAGACGCAACTCCATCCACTCCGCCCTAGGCAGTGCCTAGCCCCCTGAGAACGCCGCCATCATCCGGACGACCGCCGGCACCATCAGCGTGATGATCAGGACAGGAAAAACGAAAAGAGTTAAGGGAACGACAAGCTTCGCAGGAAGCGCGTAGGCTTTTTCCTCGGCGCGCGACATGCGCTTGTTGCGCATCTCGTCCGAATAGACCCGCAAAGACTGCGACAGGCTGGTTCCGAGCTCGGCAGATTGCTGCAGGAGCGTCGCCAGCATGCTCGCCTCCTCGATGCCGAGTCGTTCGCCGAGCCGCTCCAGCGCCTCGGGAAAGGCCTTGCCGGCGCGAATTTCGAGGCACGCCATATAGAGATTCTCGGCCAGCGAGGGATGCCCCTCGACCATCTCGCGGGCGATGCGGTCGATGGCGGCTTCCATGCTGAGCCCGGCTTCCGCGCACACCACCATCAGGTCCATGAAGTCGGGAAAGCCCTCGCGGTGCTGGGCGGCGCGCTGCTTGATGCGGCGGCTGAGGTAGAAATTGGGCGAGAGATAGCCGACGAGGCCGAGGCCCGCCGTCCACATCCACACGGCGGACGAGCCCATCTGGTCGAAAACCAGCGGCAGGAGCAGAAGAGCGGAGGCGGCCAATGCCGTCGCCGCGCCGATGCGCGCGGCGAAGTAGTAGGCGACTGCGCTCTGGTCGTAGAACCCGGCCTGGACCAGTTGGCGCCGCAAGACACGGTTTTCGTGTCCGTCGCCGCTGGCGAAACTCGTCTCCACATAGGACATCAAGCTATCGAGAGAGCGGCGCGTCTCGGCCCGGGCGGGCTGCGTCTTGACGCTGGCAGCCCCTTCGGTGGAGGCCGCCGCGCGGCGGCGCACGTCCTTGCGCGCCTGCATAAAGCTGACCGCCAGCAGGCCAGCGAGACCGACGCCGCACAGAGCCAGCAGGCCGAGGATCATCGGCTCTTCGGCCACCACTTCGATCAGGGACGCGAACGAATCCACCTGAAAGCCTCAGATCTTGAAGTTGATCATCTTGCGCATGATCAGATTGCCGATCAGCATCCAGATGAGCGCGCCGCCCAGCGCATATCTGGTAGCCGGAAGGTGCCAGACCTCGCCGTAATAGCCCGGGTTCACAACGCTCACCAACGTGACCACCCCGAGCGGCGTGACGTTGAGGATCATGGCGCCGGCCCGGCCTTCCGCCGAGAGGCCCTTGATCTTGCGGCGCATCTTGAAGCGCTCGCGGATGACCTTCGACAGGTTTTCCAGGATCTGAGCCAGATTGCCGCCCGTGGTGGCCTGGATGCCGACGGAGGTGACGAACAGCGGCAGGTCTTCCTGACCGACCCGCGACATCATGGTGCGCAGCGCGCCCTCGAGATCGGAGCCGTAGGTGATCTCGTCGGCGATCATGCCGAACTCGGTTCCAACCGGATCGGGCAGCTCGCGCGCCACCATCGCGATCGCCACCGGCACCGGATGGCCGGCGCGCAACGAGCGCACGATGATGTCGATCGCATCGGGAAACTGCGCGCCGAATTTGGCCCGGCGCCTCTTGCGCATGTAGACAAGGGCTGCGAACGGAAAGACGATCAGGACCAGGACGGCCCCGGCGAGCGCCTCGATCGCGTCGCCCCGGAGCCTCAGGATGCCGAGGAAGGCGATGGTCCCGACGACCGCGAGGGTCAGCGCGATGCGGAGGGGCTCGGCCTTGAAGCCGGACTGGACGATCAGCCGGTTGAGCGAGGCGATGCCCAGGACGTGATCACCGTCCGCGGACAGGCCGCGTTCGCGGCGCAGCTGCACGAGCACCTTCTCGCGGTTCTGCTCCTTGCCCGAGACCTGCAGCCGGCGATTGACCCGGCTGCGGTAGCTCTTGCTGTTGTGGAACAGCAGGTACACGGCCTCCGCGGCGAGCACCGCCGCGAGCGCCACCATCGCATAGAAGACGTAGAGCGGGTCGAGATTAAACGGCATGGCCTCAGAGCGGCTTCGACGGATCGAAATACGAGCCCGGAATGTTGATGCCTTGCGCGACCAGGTCCTGCAGGAAACGCGGGCGCACGCCGGTCGCCATGTGGTGCCCGTGCACGGTCCCGTCCGGGTCCGTGCCCGTGCGCACGTATTTGAAGATCTCCTGCATCTGGATGATCTCGCCCTCCATGCCGGTGACCTCGGCAACGGAGGTGACCTTGCGCTTGCCGTCGGAGAGACGCTGCAGTTGCACGATCAGCCGCACCGCCGCAGAGATCTGGCCGCGGATCGAGGTCTGGCTCATCGGCAGCCCGGCCATGCCGATCATCTGCTCGAGACGCGAGATCGCCTCGCGCGGATTGTTGGCGTGGATCGTCGCCATCGAGCCCTCGTGGCCGGTATTCATCGCCTGCAGCATGTCGAACGCTTCCTCGCCGCGGCACTCGCCGAGGATGATGCGCTCGGGGCGCATGCGCAGGGCGTTCTTGACGAGGTCGCGCTGGCGGATCTCGCCTTTGCCCTCGATGTTGGGCGGGCGCGTTTCCATGCGCGCGACGTGCGGCTGCTGCAGTTGCAGCTCGGCCGCGTCCTCGATGGTGATGAGGCGTTCCGTGTGCGAGATATAGGCCGACAGCGCGTTGAGCATCGTCGTCTTGCCGGAGCCGGTGCCGCCCGAGACGATGGTGGTGATGCGCGCCTTGACGGCGGCTGCCAGAACCTCCGCGATCTGCGGGCGCACCGCTCCGACCTCGACGAGCTTGTCGAGCGACAGCTTCGACTTGGAGAATTTGCGGATCGAGACGAGCGGCCCGTCGACGCCGATCGGTCGGATCGCGCAGTTGAAGCGCGAACCGTCGAGCAGGCGTGCATCGCAGAGCGGGCTCGACTCGTCGACGCGGCGGCCGACCGCCGACACGATCTTCTGGATGATGCGCATCAGATGCGCTTCGTCCTTGAACAGCGACGGCACCGGCTCGAGCACGCCGCGGCGCTCGACGAAGATGTTCTGGTGGCCGTTGATCAGGATGTCGGCGATGGTCGGGTCCTTGAGCAGGGGCTCGAGCGGACCGAGCCCCGTCATCTCGTCCATCACCTCGGTGACGAAATTGTTGAGCTCCTGCGTGTTCAGGGCGAGGCGCTCGTTCTTGACCCACCCCGAGATGATGGCGTGGATCTCGCGGCGGAGCTCTTGTTCCGGCAGCTTCTCGAGCGCGGCGAGGTTCAGGTCTTCGAGCAGCTTCTTGTGCAGCCGCACCTTGGCGTCGAGGAGCTTCTGCTTGCCGAGCATCGCTCCGGCGGCCGACTCCGCGAACGCAACCGGCGCGACCGGAAGCGGCTTCGGCGCCTCTGGCGCTTCCGGGGCCGCGACGACGATCGGAGCCTCGGCCGACACGGGCGGCGGCAGGACCGCAGCCGCGTCCACGGACGGTGCGCTTTCGCTGGGCAGAGGCGATAGCGCCGGAGTCACCTCGCTGGCAGCGGCGACGACGGGTGGGGGCGGGGCCACGGGCGCCTCGCCGACGGGTTTCGTGTTGAGGCGAGCGGAAAAGCGTCCAAGCATCTGGGCAACCGGTTCTTCAGGGCGCCGCCGCGCCGGAAAATGGCTTCCCAGACTGGCCGAGGGCCGTAAAAACGACGTTGCCAAACCCAGAAAATTTTAGCGTGCCTAACAGGTGATTGCCATTGCGGGCCGCTCCAGCCCGGCGCGTCCGTCGCGCCGCCGAGCGGGAGCCCCGCCAAATTCAACCGGGACCGTTATGCGGCCATGTTGGCGAGAATGATCTTCTTCAGGTCGCTCGCGACGTTGCTGCCGGGCTTGAGCTGCTCGAGGGGCGTGCCGCGATCGATCGCTTCGCGCACGAGCTTGTAATTGTTGATGACCGTGCCCTCGAGATAGCCGTCGAGCGCCCGCTCGATGTCGGCCTTGCGCAGGCCCGAGCCAAACAGCTGCTGCTCGAAGCGGTTGACGATGACGCGCGGCTTCACCTCCGGCAGGCGGTGGCTGATGGCGCCGGCCATGCGGCGGCCGAAGCGCAGTCCCGGCACCGTCATGTCCGTGACGACGTAGACGCGGTTCGAGCCGAGCAGCACCTGATCGGTCCACGGCTCCCAGGTGCGCGGCAGGTCGATCACCACGTTCTCGAAGCGCGACGAGACGAGGTCGAGGAGACGGATCACGACCTCGGGGTCGAGGCTGCAGCGCTCGCCGGGTCGGCCGCGCGCCGCCAGCACCGACAGGCCCGTCGAGTGGCGCGCCAGCATGACGTCGAGGAGCTGCAGGTCGAGGCGCTCGGGATGCGGGCCGACTTCGTCGAGGTCGAGGCGCGGATCGAGATCGAGATAGTCGGCGCAGGCCGCGCCCGAGAAATCGAGATCGACCAGGCAGGTCGGCTCCATGCCGCGACCGTTGCCACCGCGCAGCAGCAGCATCGCCGTTTCGATCGCCAGCGTCGTCGTGCCGACGCCGCCGGCAGCCGCCAGAAACGACAGGATGCGGCCCTCGTCTTCCGACAGGGTGGACGTGGCGCGCAGCGCCCGCAGGCAGGTGCGCAGCACCTCCTTGGGCTCGACCGGCTTGCGCAGGAAGTCCGACACGCGGATTTGCAGGAGCCAGCGCGCCAGGGTGTCATCGAAGGAATCGACGAGCACCACGACCGGGATGCGCCCGCCCTGCCGGTTCACGATCCCCTGCAGCGCCACGAGGCTCTCGCGACGCTTGGCGTCGAGATCGATCACGAGCACGGCGGCCGTATCGAGCTCGGGCCGCGCGCTCGCATGCTCGACGCTCTCGGCGATCGTGCTGACGGTCACGCCGGGCGACGGCCCGATCGCCGCCGCGACGGCGGTCAGGAACGCCGCGTCGGTTCCGACGAGGACGATCGAGGGGAGCTGCGCTGCAGTTTCCGGCGTCATCTGAGGATTAGCGGCCGGCCACCGGGGGCATGGCCGGTGGCATCGCCATCGCGGGCGAGGCGGCAGCGCCGGACCCGTTCAAAGGATGCGGCGCCTCGTAGCGCTCGATGGCATTGACGATGCGCCGGCCGTTGAAGTCGATGTCGGTCCGGGCCGAGGCGGCCGGCCACGGATCGACGACATGGATCGCCTTGTTGTAGGCGGCGGCCTCGCCGGCGTGGAACGCGATCGTGTCGCGCCGCGCCAGATAATCCTGGCAGCCGCTCAGCAGCAGCGTTGCGGCGACGAGCGGAAGGCGCGTCGCCCACTTCTGTCTAGTTCCTTGCGACGACACGGGTGCGCTCCTTGCCGAGATCGAGGATGTGGCCGATGGGCGCCGCAGGCCGCGTGCCGGCGGTGCGCGCCTTGCCGACCGGGATTTCCTGCTGCCCCGTGAGGAAGAAATCGACGTCGTTGGCCGGGACGGCGGGATCGAGCGGCGTCTTGAGGCGCTGTCCCGGACGCGCCGGCTGCACGAGGCGCGGCGTCACGATGATCGCCAGGTCCGTCTCCTTGCGCTCGAAGGCGGCCGAGCGGAACAGCGTGCCGATGATCGGGATGTCGCCGAGCCAGGGCAGCTGCTGCTGCGTTTCCTGGTTGACGCTTTGCAACAGGCCGGCGACGGCGAAGCTCTGGCCGTCGCGCAGCTCGATCACGGTCGAGGCGCGGCGCACGATCAGGGCCGGGATGGCGATGCCGGCGCTGCGGACGAAGTTGGTGGGGTCGAGCTGGCTGACTTCCGGCTCGATCTTCAGGTTGATGACGCCGTTGGCGAGCACGGTCGGCGTGAACGTCAGGCCGACGCCGAACTTCTTGTAGTCGACCGTGATGCGGCCCTGGTCGGCCGCCACCGGAATCGGGAATTCGCCGCCGGCCAGGAAGCTCGCCTTCTCGCCGGACATGGCGATCAGGTTCGGCTCGGCGAGCCGCCGCGCCAGGCCGCGCTCTTCCAGGGCCTGGACGAGAACATCGGCCTCGATGCCGCTCGACAGGACGCGGCCAACCAGGGCGCCGAAGGGCGTATGCCCCGAGGCAAGCCCGCCGGTCCCGGCGGCGGCGGCAAAGTTGAGCGCCGCGCGTGTGGGGTTGCCGTAATTGCGCCCGACCGCTTCCCAGTTGACGCCGAGCTCCCGGCCTGCGTTGCGCGACGCTTCGACGAAACGGACCTCGAGCATGACCTGCTGTGGGCCGCGCACCCTCAGATCGTTGACCACCTCCGGGCCGTATTGCTTGGCGAGCGCCACCGCCTTTGCGGCGGAGACGGCGTCCGGCGTCTCGCCGGACAGGACCGTGCGTCCATTGGCGGAGCCGACTTGCACCGCGCCGGAGCCCCTCAGGGCCATGTCGCCCGCCAGGCGCGGCGTGTTGTAGCCAACCTCGACCTCGATCACTCCGACGAGCTGCTTGGAAGCGTCGTAGACCGCGATGTTGGTGGTGCCGATCTTCTTGCCCAGCACGTAGAGGGTCTGGTCGGTCAGCGGCATCACGTCGGCGATCTCGGGATCGCCGACCACGAGGTCGACGAAGCCGCGGCTTGTGCGCAGCGTCTCCGACTTGCCGAGCGTGACGCGCACGCCTCCGAGCTTGCTGCTGGCGAGGTCGATCAGCCGTGCGTCGGCGGCGCGCGCCGGCACCAGGGCCGCGCCTGCGATCAGGGCCAGCCCGGCCAGCGAAGCGGCGATGGCGATCGCCCGACTGCGCCGGCTGAATCGCCCGCGCGTCTCAGTCCAGGCTACCGCTCGCCGCTGGTCTTGTCCGCGCATCCTGAACTCCCGCAACCCGTACACGTCGAGTCAACAAGAATCCGGATGCTCTAAACCATCAGTGAAAGAAGCCGCGAAAGCACCGGTTATGGTTGATGAGCGGTAAACCGGAAAAGACGAATCTTCTCGCGCCGTTCTTCACGAATTCGCAGGAGAATATGTTGTTTACTGTGGGCGGCGGATTGCGGAAGCGCGATGGGGACCGTTCACTTCGACCATCCCATGTGGCTGACAATGCGCGGCAGCCTGGCGCTGCAGCGTCGCAGGCTGCCGTCCGCCACGCGCTCCGACACCAGCATGGTCCTTCGGACGCTCGGGCTGGCGGCGCTCGCGGCAGGGTTGGCGCTGGGCGTCGTGAGCGGAGGCGTGTTCGATCCCTTTGCCGCCGACCTTGCGATGGAAGACACGGGGGCAAGCGATGGCAAGGATGCGAGCCGCGTTGATCTCGGGCATGCCGCGCTCGCGACCTCCGAAGCTGTCGTCCCGGGCGAGGCGGACGAGACCGCCAGCATGCCCGCATCTCAATCCGTCGTCGGCACCGAGCGCCTCGACCAGGCTCCGCAGTGGCATGAGGACGAGTTCGCATCGGTGATGGTCGTCGACGGACGCACGCTTAGCGTCGGTGCCGTGGCCATCACGCTCGACGGGCTCGAACTGCCGCACCGCGAGCAGGTCTGCCGCACCCTCGACAACCGTCTGGAGCCGTGCGCCGCCCGCGCTGCGACGCAGCTCGAACTCCTCACGCGTTCGCGCAAGGTCACTTGCCGCTACCGCATGACCACCTCGAGCGAGGCGACCGGATCGTGCCGCCTCGGGTCGCAGGATCTCGCCGACCGGCTGCTCCGCACCGGCTACGTGCGGGCGGCAGAGAACGGCAAGCCGGTCGTCGCGAGCGCCAGCCCGGCCGGGTCCGTGGCGCGCTGATCGGTCAGGCCGAGGCCGGGGCTTGTATGACCTGGCTGCATGCCCGGGCCGTCTTTGAAGGCGATCCTTGCGCGCGGATGCATTTCCCGACGTGACCCGGGCTCTCACCGAAAGCACGCGCGGCTGGAACTCCCTCCCGGCTGGGGCCCGCAGGAAGCGGGTGGTGTTTCGCGGCCGCGGGCCATAAGGCTGCCATCATGAGCGACGGCACCATCAAGACGACGATGGGCGCGCGCGAATGGGCCCTGCTCATCGCGCTCTCGATTCTGTGGGGCGGCTCGTTCCTTTTCGTCGGCCTTGCCGTGCGCGAGTTGCCGCCGCTCACGATCGTTCTGCTCCGTGTTGCCCTTGCCGCATTGACGCTTCACGCCGTCATCCGTGCCGCCGGCATCCCGCTGCCGCGCGGCCGGCGCGTCTGGGCCGCGTTCCTCTGCATGGGGCTGCTCAACAACGCCATACCGTTCACGCTCATCGCCTGGGCGCAAAGCCATGTCGCCAGCGGCGTCGCGTCGATCTTCAACGCCACGACGCCGCTCTTCACCGCCCTGGTCGCGCATTGGTGGACGAGGGATGAAAAGCTGAGCGCCGGCCGGCTGGTGGGCGTCGTCATCGGCTTCGCCGGTGTCGCCGTCATGATGGCCGGGCCGGATCTGTGGTCCTTCGGGGGCCATGTCGCGGCCGAGGCCGCGCTGCTCACGGCGGCGATCTTCTATGCCGTGAGCGGCGTCTTCGGTCGCCGCTTCAAGGCCATGGGCGTCGCGCCGCTCGCCACGGCGGTCGGCGTGCTCACGGCTTCGAGCCTGCTGCTCCTTCCCGTCACGCTGGCCATCGATCGACCCTGGACATTACCGGCGCCGGCCGCCGCGACGGTCTTCGCCATTTTGGGATTGGCGCTGCTCGCAACGGCGCTCGCATACATCATCTACTTCCGCGTCCTCGCCGTTGCCGGCGCCACCAACCTGCTGCTGGTCACCTTTCTGATCCCGGTGAGCGCAATCGCGTTCGGCGCGGTCGTTCTCGGCGAACGGCTCGAGCCCAAGCATTTCTACGGCATGGCGCTGATCGGCCTCGGACTCGGCGCCATCGACGGTCGCGCTCCCGACGCCCTGCGGCGCGTCATCCGGCGAAGTGGGCACCGCTTCGCCAGGCGCGATCGCGCTCCGAAGAAGAATTTCGGAAGGCCCGAGTGACCGGAAGCGGTCGCGTCAGCGGCTCGCGGGCGCTGCCTGAAAACGGCCGAAGACCATGTCCGGCGCGCTCGTGTTGTGGCGCGAGGGGACGAGACGTCCCGCCCACAGGTCTGTCGCCTTGGCGCGGGCGAAGGACATGATCGGCTCCTCGCGCCAGCTTTTCGCGTCTGGCTCCCGCAAGGCGACGCGCGCGACGTCGGCGTTCGACTCCGTGACGTACATCGAGCGCAGCGCCGCGAATGGGCGGCCGCTGACCGCTTGGTCGAAGGTGACGTCGAGCGCAAGCTGGTCGCGATCGAGCGTATCGACTTTCACGGTGGCGCTGCCGCCGCGGGCGAAGCTCAGCTTGAACGTCATCGTCTTCGGATCGAAGGCGATCTCCTTGATGTTGACGACCGGGCGGCCCTGGGTCTCGACCGGGCCGACGAGAAACGACGAGCCGTAGGCGCTCCAGCGCATGTGCGCGGGCGGCAGCGGCCGGATGCGCCAGTAGCCGTCGCCCGGATAGACGACGAGCACTTCCTCGGCGCGTTCGTCGCGCCGCACCCAGAGCTGCACCACGTGCAGGCCGCGCTCGACACGCTCGCCGACGCGGAAGGCGACGTCGTGCGGGCGCCAGAAATTGGTGAATGTCGTGCCTGTCAGCCACGTCTCCACGTCCTCGTAGAAGGTGACCTGGCGCGGTGCCCGGATTTCGGTGGTCTCGCGCGAGAGCTCCTGGCACGCCGTGAAGTCGGGCCCGTGCCGGTCCTGCGTGAGCGCACCGATATAGGCCGGATGCAGGGCCTGGACGCGGAAGCGCCGCACCTCCGGCGAAGCGAGGTTGATGGTGACGTTGTCCTTCTCGGCGCACAGCACCGGCTCGCTCGCATTCGTCACCTCGACGGCGAGGCCGTCCAGGCTGGCGGCGCGGGCCGGCAATGCGAGAAGGATAAGCAGGGCGATTGCGAGTGGAAGGCGCATCGGGTCAGTCCAGCACCGCATAGACATCGCCGGAATTCGCCTCGTGCGGCAACTCCCGCAGGTAGCGCGACATCGCATCAAGGTTAACCCAGCGTCCGAGCGCGAGCTGCTGGCTCTCGCCGAGCGCAACGTCGAAACGGTAGCGGCCGAGGGCCGACAGGCGCTCGAGGCAGCTTTGCGCGACGCCGCGGGCGATCGTCGTGAACTCGAACGAAAGGGCCGCGACCGGCCGGCGCAACCCGGCGACGACGCGGTCCTCGAAGCCTTCGACGTCGATCTTGATGAAGGCGGGGAGCCCGTGCTCGTCGATCAGCCGGTCGAGGGTCATGCACGGGACGGTCAGCGTCTCGTCCCAGACCTGGCCCTCCCATCCCCCTGCCCCTGCCGCCGCCTGCACGAAGGCGGCGGACACGGTCGACACCGTCGGGTTGGCGCTGTTGATGCGCAGCGTGACCTCGCCTTCGCGGTCGCCGGCCGCGGCCTGCAGCAAGGTCACCTGCGCGTCGCGCCCGTGAAGGAGGCGGAGGACGCGCGCCGGCCCGGGCTGCGGCTCGAGCGCCACGACGCGCGCTCCGAGCCGGCGGAACGAGGAAACGCGATCGCCCACATGGGCGCCGATGTCGAAGGCGAGATCGCCCGGTTTGATGAACCGCGCATAGAGGTCGTCCATGCGTCCGTTGCGCGCGGCATCGCCATGATAGATGCGCAGGGACCGGGCGAGCGCCGCCGCAGAACCTTTGGGCAGCGGCGCCACGGCTCAGGCGCCCGCCTGCACGGCGCCGATCTCGGGCGGCTTCTCGAACTCTTCCGGGATCGCGCACAGGTGATGCCGGCTCAGGATGTCGCCGACACCCGGTGCGGCCGTCGCCACGGCAAACGGAAAGGCGAGCAGGTAGCCGAGGGTGAGCGGCAGGCTCCAGAGAAGCAGCGTGGGCGCCAGCCAGGCGAGCGCACCGCACACCACGCAGCCGAACAGGAAGGGCGGCCAGAGATCCTTGACCGCCGTGCGCCACGTGATGCCGTGGGCGTCACGCGCCTGCCCGCTCCACACCACCGACTTGCCGAACACAAGGCCGATCATGAACAGCGTGATGCGGAACGTCGTGACGGCGCCGATCAGGAAGGAGAACACGATCTCGATGACGGCGCTGGCGAGAAATCGCGCCACGCCGCCGTAGCGCCGCACGCCGCCTTGACTCAGAAGGATATCGGCCAGTCCGGCAAGCTTTGGCGACAGATACATCAGCAGGAAGGTGACGTAGAGGACCATGGCGAGCCCGGCCGGAAAGGTCGACAGGTCCTCGCCGTCGATGAATTTGAGCGGCACCGCCGCGATCATCAACGTCATGGCCGGAACGCCGAGGAACATCAGGATCGCCCAGGCAAGCTGGAACCGGCTCATCGGCAGGAGGCCGGGCAGGCGCAGGAGCTTCCAGTATTGCATGTTGCCCTGGCACCAGCGCAGGTCGCGGCGCGAGAATTCAAGCAGCGTCGGCGGGTTCTCCTCCCAGCTGCCGTGCTCGTCAGGGAGCACGCGCACCTCGTAGCCGGCCTTGCGCATCAGCGTCGCTTCGACCTGGTCGTGCGACAGCACGTGGCCGCCGAGCGGCGGGCCGCCGGGCAGGACTGGCAGATGGCATTGCTCGGCGAAAGGGGCGATGCGCACGAGCGCGTTATGCCCCCAGAACGGACCGCAATCGCCGATCCACCATGCCGAGCCCATGGTGTAGGCGCGCATGCCGTGGCGCATGCCGAACTGGAAGACGCGCGCGAAGGCGCTGCGCGACGGCATGCCGACGACGAGGCTTTGCAGGATGCCGAGCCGCGGATGCGCCTGCATCATGCGCACCAGCCGGACGATGGCGTCTCCCGCCATCAGGCTGTCGGCGTCGAGCGGCAGCATGAGGTCGTAGTCGCGGCCCCACGTCTCGCAGAAATCGCGCAGGTTGCCGGCCTTGTAGCCGGTGTTGACCGGCCGGCGGCGGTAGACGATGCGCTCGGGATCGGCGACTTCGCGCCGCCACGCCGCGGCCGCCGCCTCTTCCGCCGCCGCCACCTCCCGGCTGGACGTATCGCTCAGGATAAAATACGCGAAATGCGTCCCTTCACCGGTCTGCTCGATGCTCGACTTGACCGTCCTGAGCCGCGCGAATGCCCGCGCCGGATCCTCGTTGCGCAAGGTCATCAGCACCGCGGTCCTGAGGCGGATCGGTTCGCCGGAGCCGGCCGCCGTGCTGAACGGGGCGACCTGCGCGAGCCCGTCGGTGCGCCCGTGCAGCAGCCACAACCCGAGAACGGCATTCCAGAAGCCGAGCACGGTCCACGGCGCCGCGATCAGGAAGCAGGCGAAGAGGACCACGTCCACGAAGGTCCAGCCGCCGGCGCCGACGATGGCCGCCATGACGGCCGCGAGGGCGAGATAGGTGACGAGGTTGAGGGCCAGCACGAGCCGCCGGCGCCGCCACAATTCGGTTGCCGATTGCATGCCGGTCGGCGTCGTGGCAGCAGCAGTGACCGGCTGCAGCGGCGTCGTCAGGCAGGCGGGGTCGGTCATTGAGGCTCTCTATCCAGGCGGGATCGTTTGAAGCGCGGCGAGGCTGAAGGTCATATGAACGAAGCACACCCGAGAGATACGGCGCGCGCCCTCTGGTACGTGACGCGCGGCCGCGCGGAGTTGCGGCCGGCCGGCCTGCCCCCCGCAGGCCCGCTCGATGCCCGCGTGCGCACGCTCTGGTCGGCGTTGAGCCGCGGAACGGAGCGGCTCGTTTACCATGGCCGCGTCTCGATGACCGAAAGCGAGCGCATGCGCGCTCCCATGCAGGAAGGCGATTTTCCCTATCCCGTCAAGTATGGCTACTGCGCCGTCGGGCTCGTCGAGGAGGGCCCCCGCGAGCTGCAGGGCCGGACGGTGTTCGCGCTGCATCCTCACCAGGATCGTTTCGTCGCGCCGGCCGCGATGCTGACGCCCGTGCCGGACCATGTGCCGGCCCGCCGTGCGGTGCTGGCAGCCAACATGGAAACGGCGCTCAACGGCCTTTGGGATGCGGGCGCCGGCCCGGGCGATCGCATCGTCGTCGTCGGCGCAGGCGTCGTCGGGCTTCTTGTCGGGTATCTGGCGGCCCGCCTGCCCGGGGCGGAGGTCACCATGGTCGACATCGATCTGTCGCGCCGCGCCGCCGTGCAACGCCTCGGCTGCCGGTTCAGCAAGCCGCTCGACGCGCCCGGCGAGGCGGACCTGGTGTTCCATACCAGCGCCACCGAGGCGGGCCTCGCCTGCGCCCTGTCCTGCGCCGGCGACGAGGCGACCGTCGTCGAGATGAGCTGGTATGGCGATGCGCAGGTCGGCGTGCCGCTCGGCGGCGATTTTCACGCGCGCCGCCTCAAGCTCGTCTCGTCACAGGTCGGGCAGGTCTCGCCGTCCCGGCGCCGGCGCTGGACGCACGGGCGGCGTCTCGAGAAGGCGTTGTCGCTTCTTGCCGACGACGTCCTCGACGCCCTCCTCACCGGCGAGGTTGCCTTCGCCGATCTCCCGGCCGAACTGCCGCGTCTGATGGAACCCGGGGCGCCGGGGCTGGCGACGCTCGTGCGCTACGGGTAGACGGGACATCCCATATGCCGCCGTAGCGGCGGCAAAGCGAGGAGCGCTGCATGTACGCCGTCGAAGTGCGCGACCACATCATGATCGCGCATAGCTTCAAGGGGGATCTGTTCGGACCCGCGCAGGGCGTGCATGGCGCCACCTTCGTGGTCGACGTCGCCTTTTTCCGCGAGGAGCTCACGGACGACGGCGTCGTCGTCGACATCGGCCGTGCGCATGAGGCCCTCAGGGCTGTCCTCGGCCCCCTGAACTACAAGAATCTCGACGACCTGCCGCAATTCGCGGGGCGCAACACCACCACCGAGTTTCTTGCCAGGCATGTTTTCGACGCCATGGCTCGACAGGCCCGAGCCGGGGGCCTGGGTCCCGGTTCCGACCGGATCGCACGAATTCGCGTGACGCTGCATGAATCGCATCTGGCGCGTGCCTGGTTCGAAGGCGCCGTCGACCGTGGTTGAGGTTGCATTCGCGATCCCTGGCGAACTCGCCACCCCGACCGGCGGCTACGCCTATGACCGGCGCCTGCTCGAACTCCTGCCGGCCTACGGCATAACGGTCCGTCACGTCGGCCTGCCGGCCTCCTTCCCGAACCCCACGCAATCCGATCTCGCGGAAACGGAGCGACGGCTGCGGAGCACCCCTGAGGGGGCCGTTCTTCTGATCGACGGGCTGGCCTATGGCGCGATGCCCGTCGACCTGATCAGGCGGCTCGACCGCCGCATTGTCGCGCTCGTGCACCATCCGCTCGGCCTCGAGCCGGGTCTCGGTCCGGAACGTGAGGAAGCGCTGCTCGCATCGGAAATCGCCGCGCTCGGCGAGGCACGCTGGGTGATCACCACCAGCATGGCGACGGCCCGGCTCCTGGCCGAGGAATTCGACGTGCCGAGCAGCCGCATCACCGTGGCCGAGCCCGGGACCGAGCCGGCGCCGCGCGCGGTCGGGACGGCCACGCCGGTGGCGCTTCTCGCGGTCGGTGCGGTGTCGCCGCGCAAGGGCTACAATGTGCTGGTCGACGCCCTCAGCGGCCTTGCCCATCTCGACTGGCGTCTGACCATCGCCGGCGCGCTCGACCGGGCGCCCGAGGCGACTGCTGCGCTGCGCGCCGTCGTCGCGGCCGCCGGCTTCGCCGACAGGATACTGCTTGCCGGCGCCGTCAGTGACGCCGAGCTTGCGCAGCTCTACGACCGCGCCGACATTTTCGTGTCGCCATCCCTGTTCGAGGGCTACGGCATGGTGCTGGCGGAGGCCATGGCCCGCGGTCTGCCGATCGTCGCGTCGACTGGCGGAGCGGCGGCCGACACGGTGCCGGACAGCGCCGGCCTGAAAGTGGAGCCGGCCGACGTGACGGCGCTGCGCGAGGCGCTCCGGGTCATGATCGCCGATCCGAATCTGAGGCGAAATCTTGCCGATGGCGCCTGGGCCGCGTCACGCACCTTGCCACGCTGGAGCGACACCGCATTGAGGATCGCCGAGGTCGTCACGGAGGTGGCGGCGTGAGCGGGTTCAGCGCCGCGTGGCTGGCGCTTCGCGAGCCGGCCGACCGGCGCGCGCGCAATGCCGAGATCGCCGGCGCGCTGCGGGCTCGATTCGCAGGGCACGACGCGATTGCCGTCATCGATCTCGGCTGCGGCACCGGCGCGAACCTGCGCGCCACCGCGCCCTACCTTGCGCCCCGCCAGCGCTGGCGCCTTGTCGATCATGATGCGGGCCTGCTTGCCGCAGCTCGCGAGCGTCTCGTGCAATGGGCCGATTCGTCCGAGCCGGCTGGCGAGACCCTGCGCCTGAGCAAGGGCGCCTGCCGCCTGGAGGTATCCTTCGCCGAGGCCGATCTCGCGGCGGATCTCGAGCGGGTGCTTGCCGATCCGGCCGACCTCGTGACGGCTGCCGCCCTGTTCGATCTCGTCTCGATTGCCTGGATCGAGCATTTCGCCCGCATCGTCGTTGGCGGCCACGCCGCCTTCTACACGGCGCTCACCTATAACGGCGTCGACGCCTGGCAGCCGCCGCATGCGGCGGACGGGGCCGTGCTTGCCGCCTTCCACGCGCATCAGCAGCGCGACAAGGGTTTCGGAGCTGCCGCCGGGCCGGCCGCAACCGATGCGCTGGTGCGCGACTTTCTCGCTCTCGGTTACGAGGTCCGGACCGGCGATAGCCCGTGGCGCCTCGGTGGCGACGAGGCGGAGCTGATCCGCGAGCTGGCGAACGGCATCGGTGCCGCGGTGCGCGAAACCGGTCAGCTCGCCGAGGAGCAGATCGCGGGCTGGCTTGCCGCGCGCGCCTCGGGGGCTTCATGCACGATCGGCCACAGCGATGTCCTGGCGCTGCCGCGCTGAAGGGCGAACCCGGCGAAGGCCTGCCGCGGCCTTGATCCGGAGTGGCGATCGCTTCGTCGAAAAGATCACCCCTTCAACGATCACCGGCTGGACGGCGGCTCGCGCAACAGGTCGTCGACGTCGAGGCGGCGCGTGAACATGGCGAGCATGCCGTCGCGCGTGCGCGGCCACAATTCCTGTGGCCGGTCCCAGTACAGCTCGACGCCGTTCTCGTCCGGATCGCGCAGGTAGAGCGCTTCGCTGACGCCGTGATCGCTGGCGCCGTCGAGCGCGATGCCGGCCGCGCGCACCCGGCGCAGGGCGTCGGCGAGCTCGGCGCGGCTCGGATACAGGATGGCG
>DATBIR010000090.1:0-36682 GCA_036556825.1 Beijerinckiaceae bacterium | reverse complement strand
GCCGTGCGAGGCCTCGTGCACGCTCAACCTCAACGACAACCCGGTCACCATCAAGACCATCGAATGCGCCATCGTCGACCGCGCCTGGCAGGAAGGATGGATTGCGCCCGAGCCGCCGAGCCGGAAAACCGGCAAGCGCGTGGCGGTGATCGGCGCCGGCCCGGCGGGGCTTGCCGGCGCGCAGCAGCTGGCGCGGGTCGGCCACGAGGTTCACGTGTTCGAGCGCGAGCCCAAGGCCGGCGGGCTTCTTCGCTACGGCATCCCCGACTTCAAGATGGAGAAGCACCACATCGACCGCCGCGTGCAGCAGATGGAAGCCGAAGGCGTCGTCTTCCATTACGGCGTCAATATCGGCGTCACCAGGTCCTTCGCCAGCCTGCGCGACGAGTTCGATGCGGTGCTGATCGGCGGCGGCGCCGAACGCCCGCGCGACCCGCAGCTGCCGGGGCAGAACCTGGCCGGCGTGTATTACGCGATGCCCTACCTGGTGCAGCAGAACCGGCGCCTCGGTGGCGAAGACATTTCGGGCGAGGCGCCGATCGTCGCCAGCGGCAAGAACGTGGTGGTGATCGGCGGCGGCGACACCGCCTCCGACTGCATCGGCACGGCTTTCCGCCAGGGCGCGCTGTCGGTGACGCAGCTCGACATCCGGCCGAAGCCGCCCGAGCAGGAAGACAAGCTCGTCGTGTGGCCCTACTGGCCGACCAAGCTGCGCACGTCGTCGAGTCAGGCGGAGGGCGCCGAGCGCGAATTCCAGGCGGCGACCTTGCGCATCGAGGGCAAGAAGGGCCGTGCCTTCGGCGTCGTATGCGCACGCGTCGACCACAAGCGCCAGCCGGTATCCGGCACCGAGTTCCTGCTCAGGGCCGACCTCGTCTTCATCGCCATCGGCTTCGCCGGACCGGTGCGCGACGGCCTTCTGGAGCAGGCCGGCCTGGAGCTCGATCGCCGCGGCAACGTGCTCGCCGACGATCGCAACTACCGCACGTCCGACGAAAAGGTCTTCGTCGCTGGCGATATGCGCCGCGGCCAGTCGCTCGTCGTCTGGGCGATCCGCGAAGGCCGCCAGGCGGCGCGGGCCATCGACACGTTCCTGATGGGCGACAGCACCCTGCCGGCGTAGGCGACCTCCCCCTTGACGGGGGAGGTCGAGTCGGCGGAGCCGACCGGGTGAGGGTGGCAGCGCCAACCTCACCGATACATCGCGAATGAGCGCTTGCCTTCGACGCCGCGGTTCCCCCCTCACCCGGTCGCGCCTCACGGCGCGACTCGACCTCTCCCTCCAGGGGAGAGGTCAGCGAGGCCAGCTGAAATCGTCGGCGCGGCCGCTTCTCGGCGATGGCGCCACGCCGTCGCGCAGCGCGCGCTCGACCACATGCGCCGTGTCCGGCTGCAGTCGCGGCGCCCCGGATGTCAGCGTGCCGCCGGGCGAGACGTCGACGCGGGTGAGCGGCAGCACCGGTCCGGCGATGGGCCGCGGCGCCAAACTGGGCCCGGGCGGCTCGGGCAGCGCCGGCAGCGCCGCATTGATGACGCGCTCGACCGACGGGGTGGCGCCGGCGCCGGCATCGGCCGGCGGCGTGACGGCGACAGCCGGAGCGCGCGCCTCGAGCAGGCGCTTGAACTGCACGTCGACGAAATGCGCGGCCTTGCGCGAGCCGGCGCGCGTGAAGTGGACGCCGTCGTTGCTGCGCAGCCGCACGACCTGGCCGGCGATGTCGGGGCCGACCGGCGAATAATGGTTCTCGTCGTTGACGAACGCTTCCCAGATGTCGACATAGACGCCGCCGGCGCGCTGCACGCGGTCGCGGTAGATCTCGTTGAGGGCAATGAAGTCCGTCGACAGCTTGTCGTTCTTCATGGGCGGCAGGCCGACCCAGATGAACGGCACTTTACGCTCGGTGAACGCCCGCACGATGGCGTCGACGCGGTCGCGATAGATTTCGCGCCAGCGGTCGGACAGCGGATCGTGCGACACCTCGCCTTCGCGGATCGCCTGCCGGTCATTGGCGCCGAGCATCACGATCGCGAAGGTGATCTTCGGGTTGCTGCCAAAATACTCCTGGAGCGCCTTCGGCCAGTCGTAATGCTCGGCGCGCACCAGGCCGCTGTCGCCCCGCACCTTGCGCTCGATGTCGAGGTCGAGATTCTCCTCGTAGACCTCGTCGAGCCCGTCGGCGACCTTCTCGGCAAGCGAGTCGCCGAACACCACCAGGAACGTGGACGGCTCGACCGTAGGCTCCTCCTTCTCGGCCGAAGGCGTGGCGCGCGGCACGCGGCGGCGCACCTCGCGCGGCTCGGCGCCGCCGCGCCGCCGCGCCGGCCTGTAGCCGGGCGAAGGCGCATAGGCAGGCTCGGGCCCGCGCTGGAACCAGGGAAAGAAGAAGCCCGTGGATGGCGCCGGCTGGTAGCGCCCGCCATAGGGCTGCACCGGGCGGGGCGCCGGCTGGTAGCGGGAGGGGCCGCCGTAATAGGGCGCGGGCCTCTCGGACCGGCGCGAGCGTGATCCCGGCGCGTCACGGCCCGGGATATACACGCCCCCCGGATCGTATTGCGCGAACGAGGCCGGGGCTCCCGCCGCCAGCACGAGAGCAAATGTCAGCAAAAGTCCAGCCAGAGACCGGAGACGCATGGCCTGAAATCCCGCTATCCTTGCCTCTATATAGGCCGTTTGCAGGCGCGCGTCAGCGCGCCGCCCGCAATTCCTTCAGGACCGCCTGGTTGACGTATCCATCCGGCACGAGGCCACGGCGAAGCTGGAACTGGCGCACGGCCTCGCGCGTCCTGGAGCCGAGCTTGCCGTCGGCGCCGCCGGAATAGAGCCGCAGGTCGGCGAGGCGCATCTGCACCTCCTCGCGCTCGTCCTTGTCGAGCGCCGGCTCGTGCTTCGGCCAGTCGCCCCTGATGGGCAGCCCGCCGTAGATGCGGTCGCCGAGATGAGCGACGCCGAGCGCGTAGGCATCGGACGAGTTGTAGCTCTTGATCACGTCGTAATTGTCGGTGACCAGGAAGGCCGGGCCGCCGGCGCCGCCCGGCAGGAACAGGCTCGCCTCGCCGGCGCGCGGCATGGGGTTGCCGTCGGCGCGGCGGATGCCGAGCCGCGCCCAGCCAGAAAATGCCTGGCGGTGATTGCGAAAATCGAATTTCTGCGGGAGCTCGACCTCGAAGCCCCACGGCAGCCCCGGCTGCCAGCCGCGCTGGCGCAGGTAATTGGCCGTCGACGCGAGCGCGTCGGCCGTCGAGGTCCAGATGTCGCGCCGGCCGTCGCGGTCGGCATCGACTGTGTATTTGACGAAGCTCGTCGGCATGAACTGCGTCTGGCCCATGGCGCCGGCCCACGAGCCGAGCATGTTGACGCGCGCGACGTGGTTCTGCTCGAGGATGTGCAGGGCGGTGAGCAGCTCGTTGCGGAAGAAGTCGCCGCGGTAGCGCACGAAGGCGAGCGTGGCGAGCGCCCGCACCACATACACGTTGCCGGTGAAGCGGCCGAAATTGGTTTCCATGCCCCAGATGCCGAGCACGATCCCCTTGGGGACCCCGTAGGTCTGCTCGACGGCATCGAGCATGCGCGCCCAATCGTTCGAGATCTGCACGCCCTTAGCGATGCGCCCCGCCGACGCTGCGCTGTCCACGTAATCCCAGATCGGGCGCACGAACTCCGACTGCTTCTGGGTCAGCGCGATGATCTTGGGATCTGGCGTGACGCCCTCGAATGCCTCGCTGAATGTGGCGGGCGACACGCCGAGCGCCCGCGCCTCCGGCCACAGCGACCCGATGAAATTCTCGAACTCGCGGTCGAAGGCCTGCTCCTTGACCGACGGTGGCTTCGGCATCTGCGCCAGCGCAACATCCGCCGTGCTCGCGGCACAGAGCGCAAGAAGTGCGGCGCCGAGCCGGCCGCAGGGTATGACGATCGATCGCATCATGGCAGTCGCGTCAGTGTAACGCGAACCCGCGCTCGCTGCTTGCAGGGTCAAGAAGCATGGTGAAGGAAGCGTTACGGTCCGGCTGCGCAGCGGCGCGCTCGAGCGAGATCGCTGCAGATTGAATCGATCCCGCTCCGATTGAATCTCCTAGCTGTGTCATCACCGGCCTTGTGCCGGTGATCTCGATCTGAAGAACGCCGCGCCCTTCCGATCGGGATGGCCGGGACAAGCCCGGCCATGACAACAACGGAGATTGCTATACGAGATTGCGCATCTTCAGCGCGCGCTCCCAATTCAGCGCCTGGCCGACGATCTGCTCGAGATTGTTGTGCTTCGGAGTCCACCCGAGCTTCGCGCGGATGCGATCGGCCTTGGCGACGATCGCCGCCGGATCGCCGGCGCGGCGGCCCGACAGTTTTACGGGGAAGTCGGCGCCCGACACCTTCTTGACGACGTCGATCACCTCGAGCACCGAATAGCCGTCGCCGTAACCGCAGTTGAGGGTGAGGCTCTCGCCGCCGGCGCGCAGGTGGCGCAGCGCGACCACATGCGCGTCGGCGAGGTCGGAGACCTGGATGTAGTCGCGGATGCATGATCCGTCGCGGGTCTGGTAGTCCGTGCCGAACACCTCGATCTGCGGCCGGTCGCCGAGGGCGGTCTGCGCCGCGACCTTGATCAGATGCGTGGCGTTCGCGGTCGACTGGCCGGAACGGCCCTTCGGGTCGGCGCCGGCGACGTTGAAGTAGCGCAGGATCACATAGCCGAGGCCGTGCGCCTGCGCCGTATCCTGCAGCATCCATTCCGTCATCAGCTTGGAACGGCCGTAGGGCGACATCGGGTTGAGCGGCAGGTCCTCGGGCACCGGGATGGTTGTCGGCTCGCCATAGACGGCGGCGGTCGAGGAGAAGATGAAATGTTTGACGCCGTTCTCGACAGCCGCCTCGATCAGGGCGCGCGACTTGACCGTGTTGTTGAGATAGTAGCCGAGCGGGTCGGCGACCGAATCCGGCACGACGATCTTCGCGGCGAAATGGGCGATGGCGTCGACCTCGTGTTCGCGGACTGTCTTGGCGATCAGCGCCTGGTCTCCCATATCGCCGACGACCAGGGGCACTTCCTGCGGCAGGGCCCACCAGAATCCGGTCGACAGGTTGTCGACGACGACCACCTTTTCGCCCGCATCGAGGAGCGCCAGCACCATGTGACTGCCGATATAGCCGGCGCCGCCCGTGACCAAGACCGTCATGCAACTCCCCCTTGCTTCCCAGTCGGCGCCCGCGGCCAGGGAAGTCACCCGAATTGCCCCGGGAGCGGGGCGGGTCCTTGACGGCGCGCGCGCGCTCCTGTCCTAACCTGCCACGCCGTTTCCGCAATCCCAGCCCGTCAGGCCCGACCGATGAAGCGCATCCGCAAAGCCGTATTTCCCGTTGCCGGCCTCGGCACCCGCTTTCTCCCGGCCACCAAGGCCGTGCCCAAGGAGATGCTGACCGTCGTCGACCGCCCGGTGATCCAGCATGTCGTCGACGAGGCGCGCGCCGCCGGGATCGAGCATTTCGTGTTCGTGACCGGGCGCAACAAGGGCGTCATCGAGGACCATTTCGACTTGCAATTCGAGCTCGAGCGCACGCTCGCGGAACGCGGCAAGCAGAAGGAGCTGGACGCCCTCGCCGACGACCTGCCCGGCGCCGGCCAGACGAGCTTCACCCGCCAGCAGGCGCCGCTCGGCCTCGGCCACGCCGTGTGGTGCGCGCGCGACATCGTCGGCGACGAGCCCTTCGCCCTGCTGCTGCCCGACATGCTGCACCACGGCGCCAGCTCGTGCCTCGCCCAGATGGTCGAGACCTACAACCGCACCGGCGGCAACATCGTCGCCGTCTACGAGGTGCCGGACGACCAGACGCATCAATACGGCATCTGCGGCGTCGACCGTGACATGCGCATCACGCGCATGGTCGAGAAGCCGCCGAAGGGGACGGCGCCGTCGAACCTGGCGATTTCCGGCCGCTACATCCTTCAGCCCGAGATCTTCGCGCTGCTCGAGAAGCAGGAGCGCGGCGCCGGCGGCGAGATCCAGCTCACCGATGCGATGATCAAGCTTTCGGAGACGCAGGCTTTCCACGCCACGCGCTTCGACGGCGACATTTACGATTGCGGCTCGAAGATCGGCTTCCTCACCGCCAACGTCGCCTATGCGCTGGACAGTGACGACCTCGCCGCGCCGCTGCGCAAGGAAATCCAGAGCCTGCTCGGGAAGGCGAAAAAGTAGGCGGATTACGGGCTGCGAATCAGAAGATGTCCGCGCATATCCGACCAGAATAGCCGGACTTGATTCGGTCTATGCGGCGCACTGCGAATCAGAGCGAATCACTCAGTGTTGATTCGGCCCGGGTGGCCGCCGCATTGTGATCACCGGCCTTGTGCCGGTGATCTCGATCGGAAGAACGCCGCGCGCCGCTGGTCGGGATGGCCGGGCCAAGCCCGGCCATGACAACGATAGGGTTCCTGCGGGCAGGCCTTGCTGATTCGGAGGTGATTCGGGCGAACGCGGTGATTCGCGCCGGCGTCAGGCGGCGTTGGCCTGCTGCGGCATGCCCCGGAGCCCGGCGGCGACCTCGCGATTGATGTTGACGAGCGTCGCCAGCTTGTCCGGCGTCGGCTCCGCGACGATCGCCATCGTGCGGTTGAAGATGAACAGCGCCAGGTTGGCGATGTTGTTCTTGATTTCCTGCGGCAGCGGGTTCTCGGCGTCGGTCGCCGAGGTGACCAGGATGGTCCAGAGCTTGCGGTTGAACGTGAGCGCGTCGTGGAGCTCGGCGCGCCGGCCGTCCCAATCGTCGCGAATCGCCTGGAGGCGGCTGGCCGCCTTGATCAGGACGTTCGCCTCAAGCTCCCTGGGCGACTGCGTGCCCTGCGCCACCCGCGCGTATGCTCTTGCCGCCTGTTGCATGCGACATCAACTCCTGCTCGTACGAGATCAGCTTTCTTGCTGCCTTGAGCGCTTTATAAAGGTCACCGCTTAAGATGCGGTTATTGACCTCTGCAATCAGCGGCAAAGAGCTTGGCGCAGCCGACAAGAAATCCCGGACTAGTGGAAAGTAGATTCGGTTGTGCTTGGACAAATCCTGTTGAATGTACATTAACTGAACGGCCAGGTAGATTTTTTTGGCCGGTGTATCCGCCGAATCAACGGTGAGGATATCCTTCTCGCGCAGAATCGGCGCGTCGCCTTCAATGAAGAACCGGGTGCGCTGGTCGCCGTTGCGAATCACGGCGGTGCCGATGATCAGGCGCTCGTTCGGCTTCAGTTCGACTTTCAGGCTCATGGTGTGCTCCCCTTCTGGGTTCCGCGGATGCTTGGCCGGGCCTAGCCGAACAGCCGCAGGACCGCCTGCTGCGCCTGGGCGGCGAGCGAGAGGGCGGTTTGCGAGAGCTGCTGGCGGGTGTTCAGGGCCAGGAGGTTGGCGCCCTCTTCGTTGGCGTCGGCAAGCGTCAGCTTGTCGGCGCCGATCTCGAGGGTGTTGATCATGGTCTTGGTGAATTCCTCGCGGATCTGCACCATCGTCAGGCCGGAACCGAACTGCGCCGACTGCGTCTGCAGCTCGGTCAGCGCGGCGCCGAGCGCGTCGTAACGAGCGTCGAGCAGGGCGTCGGTCGAGAATTCGTCGGAGGTGGCCTCGCCGATGTCGAGCGAATCGGGGCCGGTGTTGATCGCGCGCACCGTGCCGTTGGTATCCTTGGCCTGGATCTCGATGGCGCTGGTGTTGATCTCGTTGAAGGTGATCTTGAGCTTGTCCGCCTTGAGCAGATTGACGCCGTTGTAGCTGGCGTCGTCGGCCAGTTTGTCGAGCTGGCGGCGCAGCTCGTTGAACTGCTCGATCAGGCTCTTGCGGACCTCGTTGCCGGCGATGGTCTGCGTGTTGGTGGCGCCGACGCCGCCCGTGATCTGGGTGGAGGTCGCGCCGACCATGGTGAGCGGCTCCACCGACAGGTTTTCGATGCGCAGCTTGCCGCCGTCGTTATGGGCCCTGATCTTGCCGGTCAGGGCGGGGTCGGTGTTGATGGCGGTGACCATCTGGTCGACCGTCCGCACCGTACCGGGCGTGGTCGGCGCCGTGCCGATGGTCGGGGCAGCGAACAGGGCCGAATCGGCGCCGGCGATGGCGAGGGCGCTGGCGCCGTGGCTCTTGGCCCGGAACTGCAGGTTGGCGCCGTTGGCATAGGCCTCGAAGGGATGTCCGGGGCCGAGGTCGGCATTGGCCTTGGCCACCGCCAGCGAGACGTTGGTCTCGGAGGTGGTCAGCGCCACCGGGGTGCCGTTGACGGTGAAGTTGGTCTGGCCGTTGGAGCCAGTCACGCTCGCGGGAGCGGCGCCGACCAGCTCCGTGGCGCTGCCGGCCGTGCCATTGTCGGTGACGGTGATGGCCCCGTCCTCGGGGTTGACGGTCTCGAGGCGAAGGAAGTTGCTGGCGTCAAGCGTGGCCGTGACGCGGCCGTTGAGCCCGGAATTGGCGATCGCCGCCTGGATCTGCGCAAGCGCGGCGCTTCTGTTCGAGCCGTTCGCCAGGGTGACGTCGGCGTTGATGCCGGCGAAGGAGATTCGCACGTCGACCTGCTGGGCGAAGACGCCGGCGTTGAGGGCGACGGTGCCCGTCAGGCTCGCCTTCTGCGCCGTGGTCGGCGGGGCATAGGCCAGGGTGGTCTGCGCTGTCGTGCGGCTGCCGCCGATGTCGGCGATATTGAGCGGCACGTTGACCGGCGTGACGCCGACGCCGCCGCCCGAGAAGGTGAGATAGGACGACGCGGCGGTGCCGATGCCGGCGCTCTCCTGGACGTAGGTCACGCCCTTGAAGGACTTGTCCTGGCGCGTCTGCCGGACGTTGGCCTGCATCGTCTCGACGGTCTTGACGATCATCTTCATGGCGTTGTCGGCTGCTTCGAGGGTCTTGACCCCCTGCGACATGCCGTCGAGCAACAGGCCCAGATCGTTGGAGCGGCGCGTCAGCCCGGCTGCCGTGAAGAAGTTCGTGGGATTGTCGATGGCAGAATTGACCTTCCTGCCGGACGACAGCCGCTCCTGGAACTTACCCTGCAGTTCGGTCGTCTTCTGCAAGGTCAGAAGATTCTGCCGGATGGCGCCCGTAAGGACGACTTCGTTGGACATAGGAACGATCCCATTCTGGGTCGGGGCCTCAGGCCTCGCCTCGGCGGAGAATGGATCGTTAAGCCTAATGAATTGTTAATGGCGCAAAATGACCTAAAACGGCACTGCTCTCCAGTTCCGCTTCAGGTCTGTGGCGATCAGGAGGGAACGGTGGGGCGTGCCGCCCCACCGTTCCCGAGTTAACTTCCGGATTAGAACAACCGGAGCACGGCCTGGTCGGCCTGCGAAGCGAGCGACAGAGCCGTCTGCGACAGCTGCTGGCGGGTGTTGAGCGACAGAAGCTTGGCGGCTTCCTCGTTCGCGTCGGCCAGGGTCAGCTGGTCGGCACCCGTCTGCAGGGTGTTGACCATCGCCTTCGTGAACTCCTGGCGGTTCTGCACCGTGTTCAGGGCGGCGCCGAACTCACCCGACTGCGTCTGCACCGTGGTGAGGGCAGTCGACAGCTCGTCGAGACGGGCGTCGAGAGCGGCGTCGTCCGAGAACTCGTCCGCATCGGCAACGCCGATGTTCAGCGAGTTGGACTCGGTGCTGATGCCGCGCACGGCCTGGGACCGCACGTCCTTCGCCTGGATCTCGATGCTGCTGGTGCCGGTTTCGTTGAAGTTGATCTTCAGCTTGTCGGCCTTCACCAGGTTGACACCGTTATACGAGGCGTCGCTGGCCAGCTTGTCGAGCTGCGTGCGCAGGTCGTTGAACTGGTTGATCAGACCCTTACGGACGTCGTTGCCGCCGATCGTGGTCGCGTTCGCAGCGCCCGCGCCGCCGTTGACGACGCCCGCGGAGGTGGCGCCCTGGATCGTCAGAGCTTCGGTCGAGAGGTTCTCGATGCGCAGCTTGCCGGCGTCGTTGGTCGCCTTGATCTTGCCCTCGAGCGCGGTGGTGCTGTTGATGGCCTCCACCATCTCGTCGACCGTCTTCACCGTGCCGCCCGTGGCCGCACCGCCGACAGGAGTGCTCGCCACCAAGCCGTACAACGTATTGGCGTTGCCGGCGCCGTCCGCGTCGGGATCGAAGTTCGAGAGAACCACGGACGACGAGGTGCCCGTCGAGGTCGAGGTCAGCCGGATGTTACCACCGGTGTTGCTGGCGGTGACCTGACCCTCGAGGCTGCTCGCGTCGATCGCACCCTGGAAGGCGGCGGTCGCCTCGTCGATGTCGTCGATCACGTCGTCCCCGTTGCCGACGCTGTTGACGATGGCGCGGGTGATGGTGATCGTCACCGCGGCTCCGCCGTCGACGGCGACGTCCACGGCGGAGGTGTCACCGGCGCCGAAGGCAGTGGCACTGGCCGCATAGGCATCCTGGTCGTAGCCGGACGTCCCGTTGGTCAGGGCCACGCTCACCGGGGCCGTGCCGACCGAGCCGCCCGAGAACTGGACGGTGCCGGTCGCGGAGGCGTCCATCGTGAAGTTGGTCGCCTTGAACGACTTGTCGCCGCGGGCCGACTTGATGTTGGCCTGCATCGTCTCGATGTTCTTGGTGATCGCCTTCATGGCGTTGTCGGCGGCTTCCAGGGTCTTGACGCCCTGCGCCATGCCGTCAAGCAGCGCCGACAGGTCGTTCGAACGACGGCTGAGGCCTGCGGCGGTGAAGAAGCTGGTCGGGTTGTCGAGGGCCGAGTTGACCTTCTTACCCGTCGAAAGTTTTTCCTGGATCTTGCCCTGCAACGTCGTCGTAGCCTGCAGGGTGCTGAGGTTCGTGCGCACGGCGCTCGAAAGAACAATACCGGACATATGTCCAACCTTTCTGGTTGTGAAGCCTTCTGCTTCGGCAGGACCTTCCTGGTCCGACCGTCGACGCGACCTTCCTGGTCACGCCGGGGCACACCATTGCCCTGCTTCGCCTAAGGACCGGTAAACGCGCGTCGCTGCGCGTGTTTCGGCGCTTTTATGGTTAATCAAAGCTTTCCGGGGGGATGTCGGCAGCAAACAAAAGGCCGCCTCGGCGGCGGCCGCGACCGGTCCGGCTGCAGTCGCGAATCAGGCGATTCGCTCGACGCGGCGGACACCGCTATGCGCGCGCTCTTCCGCGTCGATCATCTTGCCCAGATAGTCGCGCAGCCGCAGCACGGCCTCGTCGGGCAGCTGGCGCACGACCTCGCCCGTCTCCTTGTTGACGGACTGGTAGACGAGCTCGCGGCTGCGCGGATCGACGACCAGGTTGCGGTCGATGACGTCGCGCAGGGCCGATTCGAGCGAGGCGCGGAAATCGGCGCCCTCGTGCGGCGCGAACTGCACCGCGGGCGCCTCTCCGGCCTGCTGAACGGCCGATTCGGGAGCGAGCTCGGTTTTCACCGCGCCCGCGGCCACGAGCTGATCGGCCCGCACCGGAGTCACCGGCGGCGCGGGAGCAACTGGTTTCGAGATCTGGCCGGTATCCATGGCAGGTCTCCGCTCTGCAGCCTTCTGGCCGCACTGCCATGATTTACCCTTCAGACCTGAATACGAGGTTTAAAGACGTAGTTAACCCGGCTTTGCCGCTGGTGAATTGTTTTCGGACGATTCGAGCGACGCGCGCGGCACGGCACGCCGATAATCGGCCCTGCCGCGGTGATTCGCTTTCACGCGAGCCGCACGGCGAATGGCGAATCAAGCCGTGGCGCTTGATTGGCTGTTCACCATTTTTGCCGCTTCGCCCGTCACAGCCGCTTCGACACCAGCAGCGGCTCGCTTTTCGGCGGCGGACGCGGCGCGCCGCGCGGGCCGGCGGGCGCGTAGCCCTGCGGCGTCGACAGCCGGTTCACCTCGTCGGCGACGCTCTTGAGCAGGTTCTCCGATACGGCGCGCGCGGTGGCGAGCACCGTCTGGTTGGTCTGGATCACCTGGCTGAAGGCCGCATGCGCCGTCTTGAGCCGCGCCAGCGCATCGGGCGCGAAGCGCGCCAGGGCGATGGCGTTGGATTTCACGACTTCGAGCCCGCGCAAATAGGCGCTGGCGAGCTCGCTCTTGCGCGCCTCCGCCGCGAGCCCCTCGCGGATACGTCCGACGCGCACATGCGCGGTCTCGTCCGCGAGCACTTTCTCGAGCTGGCCCATCGTGCCGAGCACGCTCGTGATGAGCTGGTCGGCCTCCGCGCGCCCGAGAATGCGCGCGGGTCCCTGCTGCGGTTCAGACATGCTTTGCATTGCCGCCCTCCTGAAGCTTGATGATCTCGCGATAGATCTGATCGGCGATGCCGACGCCGCCGCTCTTGGCGATCGAGCCGGCATATTCCTTGACGAGCATGGAGCGGTAGACCTCGGCGCCAGCGCCGCTGTCGCCGAGCGGGCCCTCGCCGCCGGTGGTCGCGAACATGCGCTCGAGCGACTGCTCCAGGAACATCGATTCGTAATCCTGGGCGGTCTTGCGCGCCCTGGCTTCGCGCTGCGCGGCCGCGTCCACCCCGCCGGCGGCGTGACCGACGGCGCGCCCGGCCAGCTTGGCGGCGGCCGAGACGGCCAGGGTGGCGAGAGGAGCAACCATCACATCACCTCGATTTCGGCCTGGAGGGCGCCGGACGCCTTGATGGCCTGCAGGATGGAGATCATGTCGCGCGGACCGATGCCGAGCGCGTTGAGCCCGTCGACGAGCTCGCGCAAGGTCACGCCCTCGCGCACCAGGGCGAGCTTGTTGCCTTCGCTGGCGTCCACCTTGACGCCGGTGCGCGGCACCACGACGGCGGGCGCATTGGTGAGCGGCGCCGGCTGGCTCACCTGCGGCTGCTCGGAGATGGTCACGGTGAGATTGCCTTGCGCCACCGCGACGGTGGAGACGCGCACGTCCTTGCCCATGACGATGATGCCCGACCTCTCGTCGATGACGATGCGCGCGGTCTGGTCGGGCTCGACCCGGAGCTGCTCGATCTCGGTGAGCAGCTTGACCATGTTGCCCTGGTATTTCTGCGGGATGTGGATGTTGACGGTCGACGGATCGGTCGGCTCGGCCGTGTCGGAGCCCATGAAGTCGTTGATGGCGGAGGCGATGCGCCGCGCCGTTGTCAGGTCCGGATTGCGCAGGGCGAGGCGCAGCGCTTTTTGCTGGCTCAGCTTGAACTCGACCTCGCGTTCGATGAGCGCGCCGTTGGAGATGCGCCCGACGGTCGGCACGCCGCGCGTGACCTTGGCGGCGTCGCCTTCGGCCTGGAAGCCGGCGATCGCCACCGATCCCTGGCCGACGGCATAGACCTCGCCGTCGGCGCCGAGCAGCGGCGTAACCAGAAGCGTGCCGCCCTGCAGCGACTTGGCGTCGCCGAGCGCCGACACGGTTATGTCGAGCCGCGTTCCCTGCGTGGCGAAGGCCGGCAGATTGGCCGTCACCATGACGGCGGCGACGTTGGCGGTACGCAGCGTCGCGCCGCGGGTGTTGACCCCGAGCCGCTCGAGCATCGCCTGCAGCGACTGCTTGGTGAACGGCGCGTTGTTGAGCGTGTCGCCGGTGCCGTTGAGGCCTACCACGAGCCCGTAGCCGACGAGCTGGTTCTGGCGGACGCCTTCGATCTGCGCGAGATCCTTGATCCGCGAAAAGGCAAAAGCCGGCCCGCACGAGGCGACCATCATGGCCGAGGCCGTGACCGAGAGGACGAGCCGGCGAATGGAAGAAGTGAGTTTGCACATCGCGTGATCAGACCGATTCGCATCGAGCGTTGCGATCTTCATGCCAGCCGCGCCCGGCGCCGAAACGCTTGCCTGGCCTTGATAATCCCGTCGCCGCTCGACCTGCCTGCGACGCCGCCGCCGGGTCATGCGCTGCCGAGCCGGCAACTTCTGCCGGGCGCTTTACCGATCGTTAACCACGCGGGTCCGACAGTGCGGACGCTTCCGCCGGACGCTTCATGCGCATTGATCAGAAATCGCCATTGTCATCGGCCGCTTCGACTGCCGGACCGCGCCGCGCCACCGGCGGGCAGCGGTTTTCGCTTGCGGGCGAGGGCACGTCGAGCACGTCGGGAACATCGGCCGCCTCTCCGCTCGCCAGCCTCGACGCCCTTCTTGCGCTGCAAGGCGAAGGCGACGTCACGGAGCGCAAGCGCCGCTCCGTCAAGCGCGGCAACGACATTCTCGACGCCCTCGACCGTCTCAAGGCGGCGCTGCTGTCCGGTCGCGTCGCCACGGCGGACCTGCAGGCGATCGCCGCGCGCCTCGCCGACCGCAAGGAACTGAGCGGCGATCCGCGTCTCGACGAGCTCATCTCGCATATCGAGCTGAGGGCGCAGGTCGAGCTCGCCAAGCTCGGGCTGGCGTAGCACCTCGCGACATAAACGCCTCTCCCCGCTTGCGGGGAGAGGCGAGTCGCGCAGCGACCGGGTGAGGGGTCTCTCCGGATGAGCCTCATTCTGTAGCGGCCCCTCACCCGGCGGCTCGCTGCCGCTCGCCGCTCGACCTCTCCCCGCAAGCGGGGCGAGGTAGGGGTGATTGACGCTCGGCGCCCGATCATCGACAACGGCCGGGCGCCTGACTCGCCACTCTATGCTCTTCAATTCTTTCACATTCCTGCTCGTCTTCCTGCCGGCTGCTTTCGCGCTGCACTGGCTCGTCGAGCGATTCCATCCGCAATGGCGGCTGCCGCTGCTCGTAGCGCTGTCGATCCTGTTCTACGGCTATTGGGACTGGCGCTTCGTGCCGCTGCTGATCGGCTCGATCCTGATCAACTGGCTCGTCGCGGTGCTGTTCATCGACAAGCGCGCCGAGATCCTGATCGGCCTCGCGCTCGCCGCGAACCTGCTCGTGCTGGCAATCTTCAAATACTTCAACTTCTTCGCCGATCTCGCCAGCCTGGTGCCCGGCATCGCCGCGCCGCGCTACGAATTCGTGCTGCCTCTCGGTATCTCGTTCTTCACCTTCCACCACGTCATGTATCTGGTGGATCTGCGCGCCGGCCGGGCGCCGCGCTACGACCTCGTCCGCTACGCCCTCTACATCGCCTTTTTTCCGCAGGTTCTCGCCGGCCCGCTCGTGCGCTGGAGCGAGATCATGCACCAGCTCGACGAGCGGCCCTACAGCCGGCCCGACGGCAACGAGCGCATCGCCCGCGGACTCATGCTGCTGGCAGCCGGGCTCGCCAAGAAGGTGTTTCTCGGCGATCCATTGTCGGAATACGCCACCCCCGTGTTCCAGGCCGCGGCGGAGGGAAAGGCCATCACCTTCCTGCAGGCGTGGCAGGGCACGCTCGGTTTCACCCTGCAGATCTATTTCGATTTTTCCGGCTACACCGACATGGCGCTCGGCCTGGCGCTGATGTTCGGCATCGTGCTGCCGCAGAATTTCAACGTCCCCTACCGGGCCGTGTCGCTGCGCGATTTCTGGCGGCGCTGGCACATGACCCTGTCGCGCTTCCTGCGCGACTATCTTTACATCCCGCTCGGCGGCAACCGGCACGGGTTGACAACGCAACTGTCGGCCCTGTTCGCCACCATGGCGCTCGGCGGATTGTGGCACGGCGCCGGCTTCACCTTCGTTGCCTGGGGCGCGGCGCATGGCATGGGGCTCGGCGCCGGCGTGCTGTGGCGGCGCACCGGCCTCGCCATGCCGGCCGTCGTCGGCTGGGCCCTGACGCTGGCATTCGTGATTCTCACCTGGGTGCTGTTTCGTGCCCAGACCTTCGACGCCGCGCTGCGAATCTATCAGGGCCTGTTCGGACTCGCCGGCTGGGGCACGGAATTCAAGTGGCGTTCGATCGCGCTCGCCGCCGCCATTGCGGTGGTCGGGCAGACGGCCTGGACGGCCGTGCACCGGGTTCCGCCATGGCGCGTCGTCGCCGTCGGCTTTGCGGCGCTGCTCGCGCTCGTCCTGTTCAAGATGGGAGACGATGCGAATTACGAGTTCATCTATTTCCAGTTCTGACGGAGCCGGCGCCGACTCCGTCGTCTGGCGGCGCTTCGCCGTGACCCTGGTCGCGGCGACGCTTCTGCTGTTCGGCGGCATCGCCGCGCTCGCGGTCGCTCTCGACCCGTTCGACACGGGCCGATTCGCACTGCTGCGCGTCAGGGGCGTGCCCGACCAGGGCCCGCGCATGGCCCATGCGAGTCGCGGCCGCGATCCGCAATTCGACGGCGTCATCATCGGCAACTCGCATATCCAGCTGATCTCGCCGGAGCGGCTCGCCGGCGCCACCGGGCTTCGCTTCGTGTCGCTGGCTGTGCCGGCGACCGGGCCGAAGGAGCAATTCGCCCTCCTCGCCTACTTCCTGCGCCACCGCACCGGACCGACCCGGGCCCTCGTGCTCGGGACCGACGCCTACTGGTGCACCGACGATCCGGAGTTCAAGAATGCCACCCCGTTTCCGTTCTGGCTCTACGATCCGAGCCCGATCGCCTATGTCCGCGGGCTGATTCGCACGGACACGCTGGAGCGGCTGCCGCAGCGCATCCAATACGCGCTCGGCCAGTCGTCGCGCCGCCGCGCCCGGCCGGATGGCTACTGGGACTACGAGCAGGATCCGCGCTGGCCCGCCCAGACTCCCGAAGCCCAGCTGGCGGCGCGCGGACTGGCCGGCAAGCTAAACGAGACCGGCCGTTTCCCGGCCATCGACAGGCTGGCGCTGGTCCTGTCCGGCCTGCCCGCCGATGTCGACGTCGTGCTCGTGCGGCCGCCGGCCTACATCACGGCGCAGGCGAAGCCCGGGACGCCCCTCGCCGCCTCGGAAGCAGCCTGCGTTGCTGCATTGCAACGGGTGGCCGCCGGCCGCCCGCGCACCACGCTGATCAACTGGCAGATCGACCGCCCCGAAAACCGTCTCGCCGACAATTACCTCGACCACACGCACTATCGGGGCACGCTGGCCAAGGCCGTGGAGCGCGATATCGCCCAGGCCCTGGCGCGGCATTCAGGCGAAGCCAAGCGGTAACAGAAGTGCAACAAAGGCCCTCTACAAGCCGGCGGTAAGTAGATCAGGTTGAGTCGCAGCCGTTCAGGACAAGGTTCCACGGCTTCGTGACCTTCAAGCGCGTTGTCGGCACCGATCTCATCCATTATAGGACCGCGCAAACCGCTAATTCAGGCGGGAGGAAAACGAACAGCCTTTTGAGGGGCCAATGGCGAAAAAAACCATGATCGATGAGGGCTATCGTCCGACGGACAGCGAGCCCTTCATGAACGAGCGGCAAAGAGAATATTTCCGCCGCAAGCTGAGGCACTGGAAGAACGAAATCCTACGCGAGGCCCAGACCACCCTCGTCGCCCTGCAGAGCGAAAGCGAAAACCATCCCGACCTGGCCGACCGGGCCTCGTCGGAAACCGACCGGGCGATCGAACTGCGCGCCCGTGACCGGCAACGCAAGCTGATCGCCAAGATCGATGCCGCGCTCGCCCGGATCGACGAGGGCACCTACGGCTATTGCGAGGAGACCGGCGAGCCGATCGCCCTGAAACGCCTCGAGGCCCGCCCCATCGCCACCCTGTCGCTCGAAGCGCAGGAGCGGCATGAGCGCAACGAGCGCGTCTACCGCGACGACTAGCCGGATGCGGCGAAGGCCTGTCCGGACCTGATTCCGGGGTGGCTTTCACCCAACCGATTTGGTTCAGGCCGACCCTGCCCGAGCAGCGGGCCAGACGTATGTGCAGTGCAGATAGCAGGCCGGGGCCAGGACCAGGACCGTGCCCGCTGCCTCGAGGCTCCGTGCAGAAGCGATTGCGACGGCCATGGCAATGCCGCCCGGGCGACGATCAGGTTGATCAGCCACCCTCCCCTCCGACCACCAGGACGAGCACCGCCAGCCGTTTCCAATACGGCCCGCCCTGGCGGAAGCCGAGGCGCATCGACGTCGCATCTTTGACCGCCAGCGCCGGCACGTAGAAGGCAGTCCGGCAGACAAGCCAGCCGGTCAACAAAAGCCTTCGCGGCTTGCAGCGATCACGGCTGGAACCTGAGCCCGACCATGTAGACGTTGGCTGTGTAATCGGAGCCGGCCTGCGAGCTGTTGAGGCGCTCATGCGTGAAGCTGGCCCGCACCGCGACCGTGCGCGTCAGCCGGTAATCGAGCCGCACGGAGCCGGCGAAGCCGTCCTCCTTGAGCTCGACGCCCTGATAGTCCGATTGCGACACCGTCACGGCGCCGATGATGCTGAGGTTGCGGCGCAGGTCGTGCTGCACCTCGAGGGTCGCGGAGCTGAGCAGTGCGCCGCTCGATTCGGCGAGCGAGGTCTCGCTGAGCTGCGTATTGCCGCGCAGCCGCACCGTCGTCAGGGCCGTGGGCGACCAGATCAGCGCCGCCTCGACGATCGGCCCGCGCAGGTCCTTGAGGCGCGGGTCGTCGTATTTGCGCACCTGGTAGCCGGCCGATGCCTCGCCGGTGACGAGGCGCGTGATCTCGAAGGTGCTGCCGGCGCGCGCGCCGACGCCGTCCGAACTGCGCCGCAGCCCGGCATTGTCGATGCTGCGGTCATAGACGCGCGTATCGACCATCGTCTCCACGAACGGGGCGAGGCCCGGCTTGAGCTCGTAGCCGGCGCGCAGGCGCAGCTCGTAGGCCGTGCGGTCGCGGTCGCTCTGGTCGAGAATGTTGCCGTTGGTGAGGCGTGCGTCCTCGTAGACGACCCGGTCGATGTTGCCGCGCAGGCCGAGGCTGAAACGGTTGAAGCGTTGCGTTACGCCGGCGGAGGCGCCGCCGGCATGCACGAGCGGCCGCTCGCGCACGTCGACGTTGAGGTCGGGGCTGCCCGGGCGCTGGGTGTCGAGCAGATAGCGCGTCTCGAGATCGATCTGCGTGTCGCGCGACGCGTCGAGCCGCAGGTTGAGCCGGCCGGTCGCATCGGGGCGGTCGGCTTCCCTGACATTCGGGAAATCGGTGTAGGCCCCGCGCAGCAGGCCGGTCAGCTCGTGGCGCGACCAGTCGCTCTGCAGGCGAAGCTCGCCTTCCGTGCGCGACAGGAGCGATCCCTTGCGGTCGCTCGAGGACCGATTCGGGTTGGTGTCGTAGCCGATATCCTGCTGCACCGCCGGAAACAGGGTGAGGGGTCCGAAGCGGTAGCCGAGCGGAGCATAGGGATCGCGCGGATTGCGGCGTTCGCGCGGATCGCCGGGATCACCCGGATCGCGGCGATCACGCAGGTCGCGCAGCTCGCGTTCCGGAAGTCGCCGGCGCCGCAGCAGGGTCGCCACGTCCGGGTCGGGCAGCCCGAAGACCGGCCCCTGCACCTCGCGGGCGACATTGGGCGAAACCGTTGGGGCCTGCACGATCGCGCGCACCGGCAGCACCGCCGGCGCGCGCGTGCGCTGCACGCCCTGGCGGCGCGTCGGGCGCGTGCCGGCGCGGCCCTGCGCTGCGCCTGCGGCAGCGGCAGCGGCTGGCGCGATGCCCGCGGGCGTGACGACGCCCGGCGCGGCCGCCGTCGTGCCCCGGATGCCGAGACCTGCGGCGCTGTCCGCCGGAGCGGCGCGCGGCGCGGCCGGCAGCGGTGCGCGGTCGGGAGGTCGACGCAAGGTCTCGGGCGTTGGCTGCGCCATCGCCGCGCCGGCGAGCAGCAGCATTGCCGCCCCGAGCGCGCGCGCAGGAACCGTCGACCACCGGGCCGGCAAGGCGCGATGCTCCGTTGCTAGGAAAGAACTGTGGTGGAACGCGGCGGGACTGGTTAACACCGCTACAACGATCGCAGTTAATAGGCGGTAAGCGCCGCACCCGCCGGGGTCGCCCCAAGCTCTGCCGCGTGCTAGACGAATCAGATGGCGCTCCCCAACAAGAAACACCTGGGCGACGAGCAGGCACTCGCCTCGGCCCTGAGGACCCTGGAAGCCGAACGAGACGGCATCGCCGTCCTGATGGAGGCTCTCGCCGGCGAGCTCGGCTCAGCCTTTGCCGCCGCCGTCGACCTGATCGCCCGCCGGCGCGGGCGGGTCATCGTCACCGGCATGGGCAAGTCGGGCCATGTCGGCCGCAAGATCGCCGCCACCTTCGCCTCGACCGGCGAACCGGCCTATTACGTGCATCCGGGCGAGGCGAGCCACGGCGACCTCGGCATGATCCAGGCGGAGGATGTGATCGTGGCCCTGTCCTGGTCCGGAGAGACCGCCGAGCTCGCCGACCTCGTCGCCTATGCCAAGCGCTTCCGCGTCGGCCTGATCGCCGTCACGTCCAACCCATCGAGCCAGCTCGGTCGCGCGGCGGATGCATGCCTGACGCTGCCGCAGGCATTCGAGGCGTGCCCCAACGGCCTCGCCCCGACCACCTCGACGACGATGCAGCTTGCCATCGGCGACGCGCTCGCCATCGCCTTGCTCGAGCGGCGCGGCTTCACCGCCGAGCATTTCCGCGTGTTTCATCCGGGCGGCCGCCTCGGCGCCAAGCTCAAGCATGTGCGCGACGCGATGCATGTCGGCGAGCGTCTGCCGACCGTCGCCGTCAACGCGCGCATGGACGCCGCCATCCTCGAGATCAGCGCCAAAGGCTTCGGCTGCGTGATCGTCGTCGACGACGACGGCACGCTGGCCGGCATCATCACGGACGGCGACCTGCGCCGCCACATGCGCCCGGATCTTGCGACGCTGTCGGTCGAGGCGGTGATGACGAAGAAGCCGCGCACCATCGCGCCCGATGCGCTGCTGGCCGAGGCGCTCGCCATCCAGGAAGACTCGAAGATCACGGCCCTGGTCGTGGCCGAGGACAACCGCCCGGTCGGCCTCGTGCACTATCTCGACCTGCTCCGCGCGGGGGTCGCGTAGACAACCTCTCCCGCTTGCGGGAGAGAGAGCGGCGCGCACACTCCCGGTCGTCAGGCGCTTTCGACCACCAGCGTTGCGCCGTCGACGCGCACCACGCGCACGCTGGCGCCGGCGGGTGCGTCGGGGCCGGCGATGCGCCACACGCTGTCGTCGACCTTGACGCGGCCCTCGCCGCCGGCGATCGGCGTGTCGAGCATGAAGACGCGGCCGACGAGGCTGTGGCCACGGCGGTTGAGCGGCGGGCGGCCGCTCTCCTCCTCGTCGCGATGCCGCGACACGGCCCGGCCGACGAGCACGGCGGCGACCGACAGCACGGCGAACAGCAGCGTTGCCGCCTGCCACGACAGGCCGAATGTCCAGTCGACGATGCCCGTCAGCATCGCCGCGAGACCGAGCCAGATCAGGAACACGCCGGGCGCGAGCAGCTCCAGGCCCATGAGCACGAGCCCGAGAATGATCCAGCTCCACGGCCCGAGATTGTCGAGGACATAGGCGATCATGGCTCAGCCCTACGAGCTCGCCGGCGGCGGCAGGCTCTGCGAGCGCCGCGGGGCCGGGGCCCCGGCGCCGTCGCCGAAGACGGAGCGCGTGATTTCGGCGATGCCGCCGAGCGTGCCGGCCAGCGAGGCCGTCTCGAGCGGCACGATCAGGACCTTCTGGTTCGGCGCGGTCGCCACGGCGCGCAGCGCCTCGACGTATTTCTCGGCGACGAGGAAGTTGGCTGCCGCGAGATCGCCGCGGGCAATGGCGTCGCTGACCATGGAGGTCGCCTTGGCTTCCGCTTCGGCCTGGCGCTCGCGCCCCTCGGCGTCGCGGAAGGCCGCTTCCTTGCGCCCTTCGGCGGCGAGGATCTGCGCCTGCTTCTGGCCCTCGGCGCGCAGGATCTCGGCCTGGCGCAAGCCTTCCGCCTCGAGGACGGCGGCGCGTTTCTCGCGTTCCGCCTTCATCTGGCGGGCCATGGCCTCGGCGAGATCGGCCGGCGGCAGGATGTCCTTGATCTCGACGCGCGTGACCTTGACGCCCCAGGGCGAGGCGGCAGCGTCCATGACGCGCAGCAGCTTTTCGTTGATCTCGTCGCGATGCGAGAGCAGCTGGTCGAGGTCCATCGAGCCGACGACCGTGCGGATGTTGGTCATGGTCAGCGTGAGCAGCGCCAGCTGCAGATTGGAGACTTCGTAGGCGGCCCGTGCCGGGTCGAGCACCTGGTAGAACGAGACCGCGTCGATGCGCACATTGGCGTTGTCGCGCGTGATCGCCTCCTGGCTCGGCACGTCCAGGACCTGCTCCATCATGTTGATCTTGTGGCCGATGCTCTCGACATAGGGCGTGATCAGCCCGAGGCCCGGGGACAGCGTGCGCGAATAGCGCCCGAAGCGCTCGACCGTGTAGGCCCAGCCTTGCGGCACGGTGCGCACGCCGAGCGCGATCGTGACGACGATCAGGACCACGAACGCCACGACGAAGACGTCGAAACCGAGCGAACCCGACATTGTGCCCCCCTGCCCTGGCCGCGCCGCGGCGTCCTTAAACGAGACGCAAGGCTTCGGTTATCGCGGCGCCCCGCCCGGCCCGCAAGTCTAGATCCACCCCTGCAGCTCGCGCTCCACAACGTGCCTGATCACGCGCATGCCCTCGGCGCTGTCGTTGAGGCACGGCAGGTACGCGAATTCTTCGCCGCCATGCTGCTCGAAGATATGGCGGTTCTCGACGTTGAGCTCCTCGAGCGTCTCGAGGCAGTCGGCCGAGAAGCCGGGCGCCACGATCGCCATGCGCTTGATCCCGCTCTCGGCGAGCGCTTTGACGGTCTCATCCGTGTACGGCTGCAGCCATTCGTCCGGCCCGAAGCGCGACTGGAAGCTGATGCGGAAGCGCTGCTCCGGCCAGCCCATGCGGGCGCGCAAGAGGCGCCAGGTCTTGACGCACTGGCAGTGATACGGATCGCCCTTGAGCAGGTATTCCTTGGGCACCCCGTGGAACGAGACGAGGATCACCTCCGGCTCGAAGGCGAGCTGCGCCAGTTCGCGCTCCATCGACGCGGCGATGGCGTCGATATAGACGGCGTCGTCGTGATACGGCGGCGACACCCGGACCGTCGGCTGCCAGCGCATATCCATCAGCGCCCGGAAGGCGTGGTCGCAGGCCGTCGCCGACGTCGCCGCCGCATATTGCGGATAGAGCGGCACCAGCAGGATGCGGTCGCAGCCCTGGTCGAGCAGCGCCTGCAGGCGCTCGCGCATCGCCGGGTAGCCGTAGCGCATGGCCCAGTCGACGCTGACCTTGCCGCCGGCAGCCCGCTGCAGATGCACGGCGAGCTGCTCCGCCTGGTTGCGCGTGATGGTCTTGAGAGGGCCCTCGTCCCGCTCCTTGTTCCAGATCGTGGCGTAGTCGCGTCCCTTCCGCTTCGGCCGCGTCGACAGGATGATCAGGTTGAGCAGCGGCCACCACAACAGCCGCGGCGTCTCGATCACGCGCCGGTCCGACAGGAATTCCTTGAGATAGCGCCGCATGGACCAGTAATCCGTCCCTTCCGGCGTGCCGAGATTCAGGAGGAGGACGCCGATCCGTCCAGCCTTGACTGGCGGATGGTCGACAGGGCTTTGCGGAGCTGCGAAGGCCTCGGCGGTTCGTTGCATGAGGTTCATCGTTGTGAACCTAGACTTTGCTTGGAGAAATTCCAGTGTGGCATCCTGACGAAGGCCCGGTGTCGGCGGCGCTGAAAGCCTTTCGCCAGACACCTGACGCGGCCGGCTGGCTGGCCCTGCCGTTCTTCGCCGACGGCACGGCGGAAATGGTCGCCCGCGAGGTCGACGGCTGCATCGCCGCCGGCAAGGAGGTGCTGCCCGCCCCCGCCAACGTGTTCAATGCCCTCGCGCTGACGCCGCTCGAGCGCGTCAAGGTCGTGATCCTCGGCCAGGACCCCTATCCGACCCCCGGCGACGCGCATGGCCTCGCCTTCTCGTATGTGGGCGGGCGCCGCCTGCCGGCCTCGCTGCACGCCATCCTGGCCGAGATGGCCGAGGATCTCGGCTGCCCCAAGCCGCAAAACGGCGACCTGACCGCCTGGGCGCGGCAGGGCGTGCTCCTGCTCAACACGGCGCTGACGACGGAAGCGGGCTGCGCCGGCTCGCATCTGAAGCTCGGCTGGTCGGCCCTCGCCGACGAGGCGGTCGCCGCGGTCTCGGCGAGCCGCCCGGCCGTGGCTTTCCTGCTGTGGGGCGCGCCGGCGCGCCGGCGCGCCGCGCTGATCGACCGCGCAAAGCATCTCGTGATCGAATCGGGCCACCCCTCGCCCCTCAATCGCCTGCGCGATTTTTCCGGCACGCGCCCCTTCTCGCGCGCCAACGCCTGGCTCGCCGAACACGGCCTCGCGCCGATCGAGTGGCGTTTGCGGTGAGGCCCTCCACGCTCCTTATGCGTGAAGGATTACTCCGCGGCGACGGCAAGTGAAGCGGCGGGCGCGCGGAAGCGTTCGAGGAGCTCGGCTTCTTCCTTCTTGGCCGCCTCGAGATGGCGCGTCTTGATGTGGCCGAAGCCGCGGATCTTGTCCGGGATGGACGCGAGGCCGACGGCGACGGCGTGATTGGCCGGCGTGAGTTTGTCGCGGATTTCAGCCAGCAGCTTTTCGTAGTCGCGGATCAGCCGCCGCTCGGTCCTGCGCTCGCGCGTGTAGCCGAACACGTCGAGCGGCGTGCCGCGCAGGCGCCTGAACTTCGCCAGCAGGCCGAAGACGTTCATCATCCACGGCCCAAAGCTCATCTTGCGCGGCACGCCGGTGGCGCGGTCGCGGCGCGCCAGCAGCGGCGGCGCAAGGTGGAATTCGTAGCGCAGGTTCTGGCCCTCGAAGGCCGCCTCCACCTGCTTTGCGAAATGGCCGTTGCTGTAGAGGCGCGCCACCTCGTATTCGTCCTTGTAGGCCATCAGCTTGAACAGGTTGCGCGCCACCGCTTCGGTCAGCGCGGTCGCGTTCGCGACGGCCTCCGTCTCCCTGGCGCGCACGCGTTCGACGGCGGACCGGTAGCGGGCGGCATAGCGACGGCTCTGGTAATCCGTCAGGAAAGCGACGCGCCGGGCGATCACCTCGTCGAGTGTCTCGGACAACCGTCGCGATGGCGTCGGCGCCGCGGACTGCTTCATCAACTCGGCGACGCGATCGGGCTCCAGCGCGGCACGGCGTCCCCAGGCGAAAGCGTCGCGGTTCATCTCGACGGCCTCGCCGTTGAGCACGATCGCCTGCTCAATCGAGGCGGACGACAGCGGCACGTAGCCTTTCTGGCAGGCATAGCCGAGCATGAACATGTTGGCGGCGATGGCGTTGCCGAGAAGTGCCGTGGCGATTGCAGTCGCGTTGACGAAGGCGACATGCTCGCGTCCCGCGGCCGTTACGATGGCGCGCTTGATGCGCTCGGCCGGCAGCGAGAAGTCGGCGTTGCGCGTGAAATCCCCGGGCAGGATCTCGGCCGTGTTCACGACCAGGGCGGTCTGGCCGTCCTTGACCGATGCGAGCACACGCTTGGTGCCGGTGACGACGAGGTCGCAGCCGAGGATCAGATGGGCAGCACCGGCGCTGACGCGGATGGCGTGAATGTCGTCAGGGGTGTTGGCGAGGCGCACATGGCTGTAGACGGCGCCGCCCTTCTGGGCGAGGCCGGCCATGTCGATCATGCCGCAGCCCTTGCCCTCGAGATGCGCGGCCATGCCGAGGATGGCGCCGATCGTCACGACGCCGGTGCCGCCGACGCCGGTGACGATGATGTTGTAGGTGCGCTCGATGGCAGGACGCGGAGGTTCGGGAAGGGAACCGCCTGAGCCCTCCACCGCGCCTTGGGAACGGGCCGGCGCGAGCGTCTTCTTTGGCTTCGCGCCGTGCACGGTGACAAAGGACGGGCAGAAGCCGCGCAGGCAGGAAAAATCCTTGTTGCAGTTCGACTGGTCGATGACGCGCTTGCGCCCGAACTCGGTCTCGAGCGGCTGCACGGCGACGCAGTTCGATTGCACCGAGCAGTCGCCGCAGCCTTCGCAGACAAGGTCGTTGATGATCACGCGCCTGTCGGGATCGGGAAACTCGCCGCGCTTGCGCCGCCGGCGCTTTTCGGCCGCGCAGGTCTGGTCGTAGATCAGCACCGTCACGCCCGGAACGGTGGCCAGCTGGCGCTGCACGGCGTCGAGCTCGTCGCGGTGATGGATCGTGACACCGGACGGCCACTCGATGCCCTTCGCGTATTTCTTCGGCTCGTCGGTGACCACGGCGATGCGCTCGACGCCGTCTGCCCGCACCTGCCGCGCGATGCGGTCGACGGTGAGATCGCCTTCCGGCTTCTGCCCGCCGGTCATCGCCACCGCGTCGTTGAACAGGATCTTGTAGGTCATGTTCGTGCGCGTCGCGATCGCCCAGCGCAGCGCGAGCGCGCCGGAGTGGTCGTAGGTGCCGTCGCCGAGATTCTGGAAGACATGCGGGCGCGTCGAGAAGGCGCATTCGCCGACCCAGTTGGCGCCCTCGCCGCCCATCTGCGTGAAGCCTTCGGTGGCGCGGTCCATCCACTGCGCCATGTAATGGCAGCCGATGCCCGCATAGGCGCGCGCGCCTTCGGGCACGCGCGTCGAGGTGTTGTGCGGGCAGCCCGGGCAGAAATACGGGATGCGCGTGGCGACGTCGCTGGTCGCCGCCAGCACGCGCTGCGCCTCCTTGAGGCGCGCGACGCGGGCGGCGAGCTCGTCGCTGCGGTGATGGCGCAGCAGGCGCTCGCCGAGCGCGATGGCGATGTCGTTCGGGTCAAGCGCGCCCTTGACTGGAAACAGCCAGCCGCCGTCCTCGTCCTTCTTGCCGATGCAGACCGGCTGGTTGGAGGTGCCGTAGAGCTCCTCGCGCACCTGCACCTCGATCAGCGAGCGCTTCTCCTCGACCACCATGATCAGGTCGAGGTCGCGCGCGAAGTCGACGAGCTCGCGCTGCGACAGAGGCCACGGGCAGGCGACCTTGTAGAGGCGCAGGCCCATGTCGCTGGCCTTGACCTCGTCGAGGCCGAGCTCGTCCATCGCCTGGCGCACGTCGAGGTAGCTCTTGCCGACCGTGATGACGCCGATCTTCGGCGTGCGGCCGCCGGTCAGGATGATGCGGTTGAGATTGTTGGCGCGCACGAAGGCCAGCATGGCGTCGCGCTTGTAGTCGTGCAGCCGCGCCTCCTGCTCGAGCACGACGTCGCGCGGCCGGATGTTGAGGCCGCCCGGCGGAATGCGGAAATCGTCCGGCGTGACGATCTTCACGCGGTCGATTCGGCCGTCCACGGAGGCGGTCGATTCGATGTTCTCCTTGACGCATTTGAACGCCACCCAGGATCCGCAGAAGCGGCTCATGGCGTAGCCGAACAGGCCGTAATCGAGGATCTCCTGGACGCCCGCCGGGTTCAGGATCGGGACCATCACGTCGACGAAATGGAATTCGGACTGATGCGCGACGGTCGACGATTCGGCGGTATGGTCGTCGCCCATCAGGGCGAGCACGCCGCCGTGCTGCGACGAGCCAGCCATGTTGGCGTGGCGGAAGACGTCGCCGGCGCGGTCGACCCCGGGGCCCTTGCCGTACCAGAGGCCGAACACGCCGTCGTATTTGCCCTCGCCGCGCATCTCCGCCTGCTGCGAGCCCCAGACGGCGGTCGCGGCGAGCTCTTCGTTGAGCCCCGGCTTGAAAATGATGTTCGCGGCTTCGAGGAAATTCCTGGCGCGCCACAGATTCATGTCGAGGCCGCCGAGCGGCGAACCGCGATACCCGGACACGAAGCCGGCGGTGTTGAGGCCCGCCAGGCGGTCGCGCTCGCGCTGCATGAGGAGCAGGCGAATGATGGCCTGCGTGCCGGTGATGAAGACCCGATCCTGCGAAAGGTCGTATTTGTCGTCGAGTGTAACGCTCGTGAGCGCTCCTCGCGTCTCGGCCATCGGCCGTCCTCCTGATCGGCATCGGCCGGTTGTATCCGGTCCTGTCGTTGCTCCTTATGTCAGGAAGGCTGGCATGGCCCGCAAGGGCGGTCAAATCCCTTTGACATGGAGCGAAACGACGCGCCATGCTGGCGTTCCGCCCTTTGAGCGCGCCAGCGGAGGAGCCAGCATGCGGGCCCTGTCAACGGTCATTGTCACGGCCTGCCTTGCCTGCGCAGCCGACGGCGCGCGCGCCCAGAATGTCGGCAGCCCGCAGGCAGGCCTGGCCTTCGCGCGGACGATCTGCGCCGACTGTCACGCGATCGAGAGCAAGGCGGCGAATTCTCCCAACCCCGCCGCGCCGACTTTCCAGCGCATCGCCAACGTTCCCGGCATGACGGAGACGGCGCTTTACGTATCGCTGCAGACGCCGCACCGGACCATGCCCGACCTGCACCTCGAAGGGGACGAGTTGCGCAACGTTGCCGCCTATATCCTGAGCCTCAGGACCACGCGCTAGGCGGCGCGCGGCGCCCTGCGGGCGAGGCCGTCGAAGCGGTCGAGCATGCGCTCGCGCCAGGACGCGACCGGATCGGCGGGCTCGAGCAGCTCGAAGCCGCTGCAGCAGCGCGCCCACTGGAAGCTGCCGAACACGATGTAATCGGCGTAAGCCGGCTCGGCGCCGCCGAGATACGGCTGCGCCGACAGGGTATGGCGCAGCGGCAGCAGCGTTTCGCGAAACGCCTTGACCCGCTCCGCACGCCCGGCGGTGACCTCCTCCAGGGGCATGCCGAAGCGCTGCTCGCGGCTTGCGCGGAAATATGCCTTGTCCTTGTCGTGAACGATGGCCGCGATGTCGGACACGACCAGCCGGATGATGCCGCCGTTGAGCGTGGTGTCGGCCCAGGCGTTGACGAAGCGCGTGACGTTCCTGCCTCCGGCGCCGCCGAACAGCGACGGCCGGTCCGGATAGGCGTCTTCGAGATAGACGGCGATCGCCCAGGAATCGCTCACCGTCTTCCCGCCGTCGACAAGAACCGGCACCCGTCCCTGGCCCGACGAGGCGATCGCGTCCTTGTCGGTGAACCGCCACGGAACCGTCTCGACCGGAAGTCCCTTATGGGCGAGCGCCAGCCTGGCGCGCCAACAATAGGGGCTGAAGCGCACCGCCGGGTCGGCGCCGGCGAGATCGTAGAGGACGCGCGTCATCGCACGACGGCGGCCGTCTGGCCGAACATCACCTTCTTCTCGTTGTCGCCCATCGGCTTGCCGGCCTGCGGGTTGACCTTCTGCACGATGTCGTAGGCGCGCACCGTCGCCGCACGCGCCTTGATGGTCTCGAACCAGCGCTTGAGGTTGGGGAAATCATCGAGAGTCTGGCCCTGCCGCTCATGCGGGACGATCCACGGATAAGCGGCCATGTCGGCGATCGTGTAATCCTTGCCGGCGACGAAGGCGCGGTCGGCCAGGCGCTTGTTCAGGACGCCGTAGAGGCGGTTGCATTCGTCCGTGTAGCGCTTGACGGCGTAATCGAGCTTCTCCGGGGCATAGATGCGGAAATGGTGCGCCTGGCCGGCCATGGGGCCGAGACCGCCCATCTGCCAGAACAGCCATTGCAGGACCTCGGCGCGGCCACGCGGATCGGTGGCGATGAACCGCCCGGTCTTCTCGGCGAGATAGAGCAGGATGGCGCCGGATTCGAACACCGAGACGGGCGCGCCGCCGCCCGCCGGCTCCTTGTCGACGATGGAGGGAATGCGGTTGTTCGGCGAGACCGCCAGAAACTCCGGCGCGAACTGCTCGCCCTTGCCGATATTGATCGGGTGGATGCGGTAGGGGAGGCCGGTTTCCTCGAGAAACAGCGTCACCTTGTGGCCGTTCGGCGTCGTCCAATAATACAGATCGATCATCGGCATCCCTTTCGGATCGAGCTTGGCAGATCGTGCCCATTCCCTAGCGGCATGCGCCTGTGAACAGAAGGCCCGGCGCCTCCGACCCCTGTTCACAGCCGCGAGAGCGCCGGACCGGGCAGCCGAGGTGATCCGCCGCCGTTCCGGCGGTATTCAGATGCACGTTTGCGGCGCTGTCGCGCCTTGGCGGATTGGGCCCCTCGCCTCGCTTTCGCCGCAGTAAGCGTGGATGTCCCCAAGGGGGCGGCGTATCGCGAAACAGCCTTCTGACAACGAACGACCCGTCCCGATGCGGGGGCATGGAATGAGAACGACGACGATCGCATGGCGGCTTCTGCTGCCCGGGCTGCTCTTGGCCGCGACGCCGGCCCTCGCCCATCCCCACGTCTGGGTGACGACAAAAGCCGAACTCCTGTTCGGGGGCGACGGCAAGGTCACGGCGGTGAACCATCGCTGGACCTTCGATGCGGCCTATTCGGCGGTGGTCACGCAGGGCCTCGACAAGAACGGTGACGGCAAGCTGAGCGCTGACGAGTTGCAGGAACTCGCCAAGGTCAACACCGAATCGCTGCACGAATTCGACTACTTCACCGTGCTGAAGGCGAATGGCGCGAAGCAGGCCTTCAACCCGCCGACCGATCCGCAAATGACGTTCGAGAACGGCGTGGTCACCCTGTCGTTCCGCCTGCCGCTGAGAGCGCCGGCGCGCAACAAGATGCTTGCCCTGGAAGTCTACGACCCGACCTTCTTCGTCGCCTTCAGCATCGCCGAGGGCGAGGACGCCGCGAAGCTTGCCAATGCGCCGCAGGGCTGCGCCAAGACGATCACCCGCCCCAAGCCGATCGAGGCGGCCCAGCAGCAGAAATTGTCGGAAGCCTTTTTCGAGGCCCTGACCGCGTCCTCCGCTTACGGCGCCGGACAGGCCAGCCGGGTCATTGTCGCATGTCCGTGACCGCGCAAACGGCGGCGCCGCCGTTCGCGCGCCGCAGCCCTGTCCTTGCGCGGCTCGCTGTGGCGACGGCGGCGGTGATGATCGTCGCCGCCGGGGCCGCCCTGCTGGCGTGGCTTCTCGCCTCCGCCGCGCCGCCGGTGCCGGCGCGCAATCCGTTCGGCATGGGCGTGCGCGAGGCGGCGCCGAGCGCGACCGGGCTCGGCGGCGTCATCCTCGCCATGCAGGCGAGCTTCTTCAAGAGCCTTCAGGCGGCAGTCGCGGACCTGAAGCAGAGCGGCGCCGCCCTGTGGACGCTGATTGCGCTCGGCTTCGCCTATGGCGTCTTTCACGCCGCCGGCCCCGGCCATGGCAAGGCGGTGATCGCCGCCTATCTCGTGTCGAGCGAGCGCGCCCTGGTCAAAGGCTTCGCCCTGAGCCTCGGCGCAGCGCTCGTGCAGGCGGTCGGCGCCGTCGTGCTGGTCAGCCTTGTCACGGTCCTGCTGCGAGGGACGGTGCGCACCATGAGCCAGGTCACCAACATCGTCGAGATCACCAGCTTCGCGGCGGTGGCGGCGCTCGGCCTCGTCCTGGTGTGGCGCAAGGCCGGCAAGCTGTTGGCTGCGACCTCGCAGGCACATGCGCATCATGCCCACGGGCACGCCCATCACGAGCATCACCACCACGCCCATTCCCGTCATGACCATGTCTGCGACGACGCCTGCGGCCATGTCCACCTCACCGCCCGGGAGGTCGACCGGCTGACCAACTGGCGCGACATGGTTGCAGTCGTCTTCGCAGCCGGGATCAGGCCCTGTGCGGGCGCCCTCGTCGTGCTCGTCTTCGCCCTCTCTCAGGGCCTGTTCGCGGCCGGCATCGCCGCCACCTTCGCAATGGCGCTGGGAACGGCCCTGACGACCGGGCTGATCGCCACGTTGGCCGTGTTCGCAAAGTCCGTGGCGCTGCGCTTCGCCGCGAAGCAGAGCCGCTATGGCAGCCTCGCCATACCCGCCGTCGAGCTTCTGGCGGCAGCCTTCGTGCTCGTCCTCGGCGCCTCGTTGCTGGCCGGCCTGTGGGCCGTAGTGGGAGCGAGCTAGCACACAGGGGTAGTGGCCCGGTCACAACTGTGTGACATTTGCGCGACAACACGGGTTGAGGCGGCAGACGTCCCCGCGCGTGTGCGGCAGCGCACCGCCGAAATTAACCAATGCTTAACCATCTCGGTATGTTCTTGAACAATCAACCGAGTTGGTGGGGGCTATGGGCCAGACACTCGCCGGGCGCACCAAGCTGTGCGCTCGCACCGTGAACGCGCGCGTTCACTTCTCGATCGCCGGAGCCGCTGCCGCGGCCTTCCTCACCCTTTCGCTTCTCCTTCCGGATATCTGCCGAGCCCAAACGCTGGCTTCCCTGCCGGTCCGCTCATCGGCGCTGGCGGGAAGCGGGGCGGTCGAGCCGATCCGGGCCTGGGTGGAGCTGTGCCGGCACGTTCCGGACGAATGTGCAGTGGACCGGTCCGAGATGCCGGTCATCGCGCTGACAGCGGACGTGTGGCAGACGCTGCTGATGGTGAACCGCGCCGTCAACGAGCGCATCACGGCGATCAGCGATCGCGAGCATTGGGGCATCGAGGACAGCTGGAACCTGCCGAGCGACGGCTACGGCGACTGCGAGGACATCCAGCTCCTCAAGCGCAAGGAGTTGATCGAGCGCGGGCTTCCGCGCCGCGCCATGCGCATGACCGTCGTGATCGACGAAGACGGCGACGGCCACGCCGTGCTGATGGTGCGCACGGATCGTGGCGACCTGATCCTCGACAACCGGCGCATGGCGATCCTGCCGTGGACGCAGACGGGCTACGTCTACATCAAGCGCGAGGGCCAGGATGGCCGGGAATGGGTTTCGCTCGGCGGGATCAGCTCGCCTGTGGTGACCGCCAACAACGAGGAGCCTCAGCAGCCGCCGTCGCTGCTGTCCCCGGCCCGCGTCGCATCCCGCTGAAGATGATCCGGCAAGGGCCTGCCCCGGACGTGATCCGGGGCAGGTCCCGCTTTGCCGAAAAGGGCTGGCCCCGGACTTGATCCGGGATCATGCGGCGCAAGGAGAAGGATAGCGTGGTCGATCGGTATGAAGGGACCGTGCTCGGCGCTCACAATCCCACCGCCCCGCCGTCCGAACGTGGATCGTGCGTGGCCTCGACCCGACCGTCACGCGGCTGCTTGACCAGCATCCCGGCGTGGCCGAAATCCTCCCAATACGGACGCGGGTGTTCCTCGACGTCGTGACCGAGCCGGGCCAGCCCCTGAACCAGTGACGGTTCAAAGCGGCTTTCGAGCTTCAGGCGCGTCGACGTCGTCCCCCAGGTGCGGCCGAGCAGCCACCTGGGTGCATCGACCGCGTCGGCCGGGGCCATTCCGAATTTGGCGTAGCGGCTGAAGATCTGCGCCTGGAACTGCGGCTGGCCGTCGCCGCCCATCGCGCCGTAGGACATGACGCGGCCGTCGGCGAAAACCGCCATGGCGGGATTGAGGGTATGGAAGGGCTTTCGTCCGGGCTCGAGCGGATTGCGGGCTTTCGGGTCGAGCGAGAACGAGACGCCCCGGTTCTGCCAGTGAATGCCGGTCCGCGGCAGCACGCAGCCCGATCCCCATTCCCAGTAGATTGACTGGATGTAGGACACGGCAAGGCCGTTCGCGTCGATGGCCCCCATCCAGACGGTGTCGCCCTCGCCCGGCGGCAGCGGGAACGGCGCCGCACGCCCGCGCTCGACCAGCGCCGCCTCGCGCTCGAACACCGACGCGGAGAGGAACGCGTGCGGGTCGTGCGCGAGATGGCGCGGATCGGTGACGACGCGGTCGCGTATGGCGACGGCGCGCTTGGTCGCTTCGACAAGGCCGTGATGATGCTCGATGCTTTCGCCGCGCCGGACGTCGAGCCGCTCGAAGATGCCGAGGAGCAGGAGCGAGGCGAGGCCCTGCGTCGGCGGCGGGCAGTTGTAGAGAGCCACGTCCTGCAGGCGCGCCGACAGGGGCTCCATCGCAGCGGCGCGATAGCCTTCGAGGTCGCGGCGGGTCACAGGGCTGCCGATGCGCTCCAGGTCGGCCGCGATCTCGCGACCGACGTCGCCCCGGTAGAAGTCGTCCAGACCGGCATCGGCGAGCTGGGACAGGGTATCGGCCAGCGCCGGCACGCGGCGCAGGGTGCCCGCCGACGCAGACTTGCCGTCCACCAGGAACGTCTCGGCGAAACCGGGCGCCGTCTTGAGAGTTTCGAACTCCTTCGCCTCCTCACGGGCTTCCGATGCCGACACGGGATAGCCGTCGCGCGCAAAACGGATCGCGTCGTGCAGAAGCAGAGCGAGCGGAGCCTTGCCGCCCAGACGGCGCGCATAGTCGAGCGCCAGCCGCCAGCCGGCGACGGCGCCGGCAACGGTCAAGGCAGCGTCGGGCCCGCGCGGGGGAATCGCGTCATAGTCCTTGTCGCGATAGCGCTTGATGGTGGCGAGCGATCCGGCGGGGCCGCTGGCGTCGATGCCGCGCACGCGTCCGCCCGGCTCGTGCACGAGCCAGAAGGCGTCCCCGCCGAGGGCGTTCATGTGCGGGTAGACCACGGCGATGGCAGCGGCCATCGCCACCATCGCCTCGATGGCATTCCCGCCCTCGGCGAGGACCGCGCGCCCCGCCTCCGCCGCGAGCTGGTGCGGGGCGGCGACGGCGGCCGCCGGGAAAACGGGGGTGTCAGGCATGGGGAGGCCGATTGCCACAGGATGATTGCGTCGGGAGGGACGCTTAAGGTAGTGGCTTCGACGCGACAACGGAGAAATCGACCTTGGCCGAGCGCAACACTCTGAACTGGCAGAACCTCGTGACGGTGATCAGCGTGCTGATTCTGATCGGCGCGGAGGTGTTCGGCGTGGCCCTGGCCGCGGGGTGGGCGATCGCCGGCCTGTTCGAACTCGGCGACATGGTCAGCTACGTGCTGATGGCCCTGTTTTCCCTGCTCGGCGTCTACGCCATGGTGGTGCTGTGGCGACGCGCCGTGCAGGTCGAGCCGATCTGGCGGTAACCTCTCCCGCTTGCGGGAGAGGTTGAGTCTGCAAAGCAGACCGGGAGAGGGCCAGCGCGCCCCCTCCCCCCGGCCCTCTCCCGCAAGCGGGAGAGGGAGAGCGGCTTATCCCTTGACGCCTCGTTCCTTGAAGTAGCGCAGCGCGCCCGGGTGGAACGGAATCGGCGAGCGCTCCTGGACCTGGTTTTCGAGCGAGAAGCTCTCCGCTTCCTTGTGCACGGCGACGAGGTCAGCCTTATGCTCGACCAGCGTCTTGACGACCTTGTAGGCGTCGTCGTCCGACATGCGGCCGCCGGTGACCAGGATGTTCCAGACGTCGGTGATCTGGTTGTCCTTGTCTTGCCCCGGATACGAGCCGGCCTTGATGACGCCGGCGCTGTAGAGCTTGCCGTATTTGGCGTTCATCTTCTCGACGACGTCGGCGTGATCGATCAGCTTGATCTTGACCCCGGGGGTCGCGCCGAGATCGGTCACGGCCGCGGTCGGGATGCCGCCGACCCAGAAGAACGCGTCGATCTTGCGGTCCTTGAGCGCGTTCACGGACTCGGCGACGCCGAGCCGTTCGCGTTTCATGTCCTTGTCCCTGTCGAGGCCGGCGGCTTCGATCACGCGGAAGGCCATCACTTCCGTGGCGCTGCCGGGCGACCCCGTCGAGACACGCTTGCCCTTGAGGTCGGCCATCTTCTCGATGCCGGTTCCTTCGATGGTCGCGACATGCATGCGGTTGGGATAGAGGACCAGCAGGGTCTGCAGGGGCACCTTGTTGCCCTTGAACTTGTCCTCGCCCTTGAGCGCGTCGAGAGCGGCATCGGCCATCGAGAAGCCGATCTCGCTCTGGCCCGAGCCGATCAGCTTGAGATTGTCGACAGAACCGCCGGTCACCTCGGCTGTCGCCTGCACGCCGGAGAGGTGCTTCGAGAGCACGTTCGCGACGGCGCCGCCGAGCGGATAATAAACGCCACCCGTCCCACCCGTGCCGATCGAGTAGGCTTTTTGCTGGGCGGCGGCTCCGCCGGTGACGAGGGCGGCGGCCCCGAATGCGAGGACCAGGGCGGCTGCGCCCTTGAATGCCCGATTGAGCATGAAATTCTCTCCCTAGATTGTTAAGTCGTTGGAGCCGGCGCCGGGGCGGCCGGCCTCAAGGCCTGCCATAACACGACGCCGAGGCCGATCACCAGACCGAGCGTGGCCGTATGCGTGATGTCCCGTCCCGAAACGGCCTCGGCGAGCGCCTCGACCAGGCTCGGGAAGACGAGGAGGAGCCCGGCGAAGAGGAACAGCGCGCGCTCGATGAGCGTGTTCCGGCGCAGCCCCCAGTTCTGGGCCGCGGCGGCTAGGGCGATGAGCCCGAGCCCGGTCTTGAGCGTGATCCAGATAATCCCGAGCGCCGAGCCATCCTTCGGGATCTTGAGGAGCAGTCCTATGCCGTCCGGATCGAGCACGAAGACGAACGGAACGAGGAAGGCCGGCAGCGTGTATTTCCAGGATTGCAGGGTCGTGCGGTAAGGATCGCCGCCGGTGATGGCCGCCGCCGCGAACGGCGACAGCGCGGTCGGCGGCGACACTTCCGACAGCACAGCATAATAGAAGATGAACATGTGGGCGGCGAAATCCGGCACGCCGAGCTTGACGAGGGCCGGCGCGGCGATCACCGCGCAGATGATATACGAGGCCGTGACCGGCACGGCGAGGCCGATGATCCAGACGATCAGGCAGGTATAGATCGCAGTCAGGAGCAGGCTGCCGCCGGCATAATCGATCACGATCGACGAGAATTTGAGGCCGAGCCCCGTGAGCGTGACGACGCCGACGATGATGCCGGCGCAGGCGCAGGTCGTGGCGGCGCCGAGCACGCCGATGGAGCCGTCGGCGAGCGCGCGTTTGAGCTTCGGCGGCATCAGTGCCGTCTCGCGCCGCAGGAAGCTGAGCGCGAAGGTCGTCAAGGTCGCGTAGAACACGGACAGCATCGGCGAATAGCCGACGACCATGAACACGACCACGGCGATCAGGGAGATGAAGTGGAAGCCGTAGCGGCGCGTCATCGCGCCGAGCGACAGATCCTGCGCGAAGGTCACGTCGCGGGCGCCGAAGCGGCGGGCGTCCAGTTCGACCATGATCAGCAGCGACAGGTAGTAGAGACAGGTCGGGATGGT
>DATBIR010000089.1:0-36421 GCA_036556825.1 Beijerinckiaceae bacterium | reverse complement strand
GACGCGGCCGGAATGGCTCTCCGGACCGAACAAGATCACCGTCCTGATCCAGCTGGCGCTCGAGAGGAGCCCGGAGCTGCCGGACGTGCCGAGCGCCTATGAGAAGGCTGCCGATCAGCGCCAGCGCGACATCGTCAAGCTGATCGTCAGCCGCCAGATCGTGGCGCGGCCCTTCGCGGCGCCGCCCGGCATTCCGGAAGATCGCAAGCAGGCCCTGCGCAACGCCTTCGAGGCGACCATGAAGGATCCCGAATTCCTCAAGGAGGCGAAGGCCATGGCGCTCGAGGTCGAGCCCGTCGGCGGCGCCGAGGTCGACAAGCTGATCGCCGAGCTCTATGCGACGCCCAAGGAGATCATCGATCAGGCGCGCATCGCCATCAGCGGCGAGGCGGCGACGCGACCGTCCAAGTGAGTCCCGGCGCAGGCATGTCCGACAAGGTCGACCTCACGCTCGATGTCAACGGCCGCCGCTACGCGGTGGCGGTCGAGCCGCGGCGAACGCTGGCCGACGCGATCCGTGACGATTGCGGCCTGACCGGAACCCATATCGGCTGCGAGCACGGGGTGTGCGGCGCCTGCACCGTGCTCGTCGACGGCGAGCCGGTGCGCGCGTGCCTGATGTTCGCGGTCCAGTGCCGCGGGCGCAGCATCCGCACGGTCGAGGGGCTCGCGCAAAGCGGCGAGCTGCACCCGCTGCAGCGCGCCTTCGTCGCGCATCACGGCCTGCAATGCGGCTATTGCACGCCCGGCTTCCTCATGCTCGCCGCGGGCGTGCTCGAGCGCGAGCCGGACATCGCCGACGACGAGCTTGCCGACATCCTGTCGTCGAATCTGTTCCGCTGCACCGGCTACCAGAACATCGTGGCCGCGGTTCGCGCCGCGGCCGCGGAGATGCGAAGGTCGTGATGGATCGCGCCAAGGCGAAGAAGGTCATCGGGCAATCGCTCACCCGCCTCGAGGACGGGCCGCTGGTGACGGGCCGCGGCCGCTTTGCCGCCGACATCTCCTTTCCGCACCAGCTCCACATGCGCGTCGTGCGCTCGCCGTATGCGCATGCACGCATCCTGTCGGTCGGCACGGCCGAGGCGGCCGCGCTGGCCGGCGTGTTCGCGGTCTGGACGGCCGCCGACATCGCTGACCTGCCGCCGATCGATTTCCGCGAAGGGCGCGTCGAGAAGCTCGAGCCGTACCGGCAGCCGGTGCTGGCCGGCGACCGCGTCCGCTATGTCGGCGAGCCCGTCGCCGCGATCTTCGCCGACGATCCGTATGTCGCCGAGGATGCGGCCGACCTCGTGACCATCGAAGCCGAGCAGCTGCCGGTGATCATGTCGGCCGACGCTCCCCCCGGCGAGTTCGCCGACGGCCGCTCGACGGAAGCCGCGATCGTCCGCCAGGGCTTCGGCGACATCGACGCGGCGTTCCGCGCGGCGGTTGCGGTTGTCGAGCTCGATCTCTGCATCGGCCGCCATTCCGGCGTGCCGCTCGAAACCCGCGGCGCCATCGGCCGCTACGATGCGGCGCGCGACGTGCTCGAGCTGCACGGCGCCGCCAAGGTGCCGCACAAGAACCGCGAGTCCCTGGCGCGCGTGTTCGGCCGCAGCACGGCTGCGCTGCATCTGTTCGAAAGCCATGTCGGTGGCGGCTTCGGCGTCCGCGGCGAAATCTATCCCGAGGACATTCTCGTGCTGGCGGCGGCGCTGCGCCTCGATCGGCCGGTGAAATGGATCGAGGACCGGCGCGAGCATCTGATGGCGACCAACCACTCGCGCCAGCAGCGTCACCGCATCCGCGCCGCCGTCGATGCCGACGGGAGGCTCCTCGGCATCGACAACGAGTTCTTCCATGACCAGGGCGCCTATCCCCGCACCCATGCCCTGCGCGTCGCCGAGACCACGTGCGGCATCCTGCCCGGTCCCTATCGCCTTCCCGCCTATCGCGCCGTCGGCCGTTACCGCCTGACCAACAAGACGCCCGCCGCCACCTATCGCGCGCCCGGGCGCTACGAGACGAATTTCGTGCGCGAGCGTCTCCTCGACGCGGTGGCGACGCGGCTCGGCCTGTCGCCGATCGAGGTGCGCCGGCGCAACCTCATCCGCCGCGAGGAGATGCCTTACGCGCGGCCGCTGATGGTCTTGGGCGATGACGTCGCTTACGATTCCGGCGATTACGCCGGCCTGCTCGACAAGTCGCTCGCCCGGCTGCGCTGGGACGAGCTGCAGACCTCCCTTGCGCGGCGACGAGCTGCCGGCGAGCTGGTCGGCGTCGGCGTCGCCTTGTTCGTCGAGAAGAGCGGCCTCGGCCCCAGCGACGGCGTGCGCGTCAATGTCGACACCGGCGGTCACGTCGAGGTGATCACCGGCGGCGCCTCGGTCGGCCAGGGTTTCGAGACCGTGATGGCGCAGGTCTGCGCCGAGACGCTCGGCGTCGAATATCGCCGCATCCGCGTCGTGCACGGCCGCACCGACCGCATCGAATACGGGATCGGCGCGCACGCCTCGCGCGCCACGGTGATGACCGCGAATGCGACCGCCGTCGCGGCCGGCAAGGTCCGGGAGAAAGCCCTCGGGCTCGCCGCCGAACTGCTGCAAGCGTCGCCCGACCAGCTCGACATTGTCGACGGCGAGATCGTTCGCGCGGACGTGCAGTCCGGCCCCTCGATCAGCCTCGCGGAAATCGCCAACCATCTGAGGCCGACCTCGTCGACGCGCCGCGGCCGCGAGCCCGGCCTTGCGGCCGACGGCTGGTTCCACACGGAGCACCAGACATATCCTTATGGCAACCAGATCGCGGTCGTGCGCGTCGACCCCGACATCGGCGCCGTGACCGTCGAGAAATTCCTGGTCGCCTACGACATCGGCCGCGCCATCAACCCGATGCTCGTCAAGGGCCAGATCGCCGGCGGCTTTGCGCAGGGGCTCGGCGGCGCGCTCTACGAAGAGTTCCTCTACAACGACCAGGGCGAGCCGCTCTCGGTCACCTTCGCCGACTATCTCTTGCCAACGCTGCGCGAGATGCCCGAGCTCGACATCCTGCTGGCCGAGGACGCACCGAGCATCCGCAACCCGCTCGGCATCAAGGGCGCCGGCGAGAGCGGCATCGCGGCGGTGGGGGCCGCCATCGCGGCCGCCGTCGACGATGCGCTCGGCATGCCCGGCGCCGTCACGCAGTTGCCGATCACGCCTCGGGCCGTGAGGCGCATGCTGGCCGCGCGCGGCGAAGCGGCTGCGCGTCGAGACAAGTGAATCCCCGACCTACCGGTCGCCTCTGAACCGCACGACCTTGCCCGCTTCCGATTGCGCCGCCGCGCAGATGCAATGTCGTGACGCGAGAGCAACGGAGCCGACCAGGCGGTACAGCGGACGGCGCGTCCCGACGCTGGCGTCCCATTGGCGCCATAATCCCTCCACATCCACAACATCATGCGAATCGTCTTCGTTGCCGCTCTTGGGCTCATCCTGTCTTCAACCCCGCCCTCGGCGGCGAAACCCTCGCTGCAACAGAAGAAGTTCGATCAGCAGATGCTCAAGCTGGATCTCGGCACCCGGGTGGAGCAGCAATGCGACGCGCGCGCCGGCGGGGTCGTCAGCCGCGAGCACAAAGGCCTCAGGGTGGACCAGGTGATCGCTTACGCCTTTTCCGACCCTGTCATTCGCGGAACCGAAGTCACCGCGCCCGGCGCCATCGTTCGGAGCAAGGGCAAGTGGTACCGGCTCTCATACCGTTGCCGCACCACCGCCGACGGGACCGGGATCGAGTTTTTCGAGCACTCCCTTGGCCCGGAAGTGCCCGGATGGACGATCGACCGCCTGGTGCGATGAGGAGCGCCGGGGGAGGGCTTGTCGTCCTCGGGCCTAGCTCCGCGTGCGGCGACTGCCCGCATCCTCGACGATCCGCGACAATTCCCGGGTCGACGGGATGCGCCGTTCCGTGCGTGTCGACCCGGCCTCGTCGCGGGCGAGGTTTTCGATCATGGCCAGGAGCGTCTGCCGGGTCGCCGCGACGGCGGCCGGCGGCACGCCGGCGACGGCGATCTGGTTGACCTCTTCGGCGAGCGGGACGAGCTTGCGCTTCAGCGCGCGCCCGGCCGGCGTGAGGAAGATGTGCATTTTCTTCTTGTTGCCGGGGCGTTGCGTGCGCGTGATGTAGCCGAGCTTCTCCATCGCCTTCAAGGCCGCGGACGTGGTCGGCTCCATGACGCCGGCCTGGTGGCTGAGTTCGCGCTGGGTGAGACCGTCGGTCTCCCACAGGATGCGCAGGAAGGTCCAATGGCCGAGCGACACGGCGTGCTCCGTGAGACGCATCTGCAGGGCGCGCAGCAGCGCGCGCGTGCCGTCCTTGACCAGGTGCGCCAGGCGATCGTCGGGAACCGCTTCGCGCCAGTGGCGCAGGATCGCCTCGGTGGCGGCTTCCTCGGGGCGTGATTTGCTGCGCTTCACTACTGCCTTCCCCGGCGCGACGGCGCGACCTGGTGCTGCAAGAAGACCTCCTTCTGCTCGCGCGCCGATTGCAGGAGCGCGAGGCAGGCTTCCGTCGTCGCCAGGGCCCATGCGCCGTCATGGACCGGCGCTTGGCGATTGACGATCGCATCATAAAGCTCGTCGATTACCTCGCTGCGCGGCACGTCCGGCGCCGGCAGGGCATCGAGACGCGCAGCGGCGTCGTCGTAGATCATGACCCCGTGCGGAAGCGGGCGCAGGTCCGCCCGCTCGCACGAGACGAGCACGACCCCGAAATGCTGGTGGAACGCTGCCTTGCCGCGGCCGGCGGCAGGGGAGGGAGCGCCGGGGCGGCCATAGCCGCGGGCGTTGCGCAGCGCCGTCTCGTCTTCAGGACTGGAGACGCCCTGAAGCAATTTCCGCGCGGTGCCGTAGGCGGCCGGGTCCTTCGTCTCACCCATCTCGCCGACCCAGCCGCAGAATTCGTCGGAATCGAAATGCCCGTAGCCGCTGTAGACGACCGACGCGGCGAAGCCCTCTTCGAAGGTCAGCAGGGCCGTGTAGGCGCCTTCCGTCGGACGCGCCGCATCCCAGGCGCCCGTGGCGGCGCGCACGCTGCGCACGCGCCCGCCGCCGAGCAGACGCACGATGTCGATCTGGTGGGCGGCCTGGTTGAAGATCACGCCGCCGCCCTGTCCGGTGTCGAGCTCTTCCGGCCGGCGCGGACGATAGAGAAAATCGGTGTAGTTGAAGGCCGTGATCATGCGCACGGCGCCGACCGCGCCGCTTTCGACGATCTCGCGGGCCCGGCGGATCGGCGCGTCGAAGCTGTGGCTGTGGCCGACCACGAGCTGCACGCCCGCGGCTTCGGCCGCGTCGATCATCGCCCGACAATCGGCGACGCTGAGCGCCATCGGCTTCTCGACGAGGGCGTGCTTCCCGTGCTGCGCGGCCAGGGCGACGTGCTCGGCGTGGAATTGATGCGGCGTCGCAACGTAGACCGCCTCGACCCGCTCGTCGGCGCACAGCTCCTGGACGGAGGCATAGGCACGAGCGCTGAAATCGGCCGCGAACCGCTCGCGCGCCTCGGCGCGCGGATCGGCGCCGGCGACGATCTCGACGCGCGCGTCGGCGGACAGCGTCGGCACCATTACCGAGAAGGCGCGCCCGAGGCCCGCGACGCCCAGCCTTAGCTTCCGTTGCCTCATCTGACGGGTCCGACTAGCGGTCGATGACGATCTCGTCCGAGCAGGCGCGCGAGACGCAGACCATGATGTGGTCGGCGCGCTCGTGCTCGGCCAGGACGAGGTCGCGATGATCGGCCTCTCCTTCGAGAAGCCGGGTGCGGCAGGTGTCGCAGGTGCCGCTCTCGCACGAGCTCGGCACCTCGACGCCATGCGCGCGCAGGGCTTCGAGGATGGTGGTTCCGACCGGAATGTCGACGACGCCGCCGGAGCGCGCCAGCCGCACCCTGAAGGGCTTGTCGGCGGCGGTCGTGCGCGGCGGCTCGTTGAAGGCTTCGAAATGCACCGCCGCGGACGACCAGTGCCCGGTCATGTCGCGCACCGCTTCCATGAGGGCGCGCGGCCCGCAGCAATAGATCTGCTGGCCTTTCGGCTGTTCGAAGACCGGCCACAGGTCGAACGACTTCCCGGGATCGCCGTGATCGTGGTGGATCGTCACCTGGCCGCGGAATTCCGGCCCGCCCAGCTCCTCGCGGAAGGCCGTCATCTCCGGGCTGCGGGTCAGGTAATAGAGCTTGAAGCGGCCGCCGCCGGTGCCCTTGAGGTGGCGGATCATCGACATGATCGGCGTGATGCCGATCCCGCCGGCGACGAAGATGTAGCCGGCGGCGCTTCTGACCAGCTTGAAGTCGTTGCGCGGCGCCGAGACGGCCAGTTCGTCGCCGGGCCTGGTCTCGTCGATCAGGCTGACCGAGCCGCCGCGCCCCTCGGCGTCGCGCCGCACTCCGATCACGTAGCGGTCCCGCTCGGCCGGGTCGTTGCACAAGGAATATTTGCGGACGAGGCCGTTCGGCACGCGCACAGTGACGTGGGAGCCGCTTGTGAATTCGGTCAGGTCAGAGCCGTCCGGGCTGCGCAGGTCGAACGTGAATATGCCTTCGGCCGCCTCCTCGATCTGGTGCACCCGGAGCAACGTCATCCCCGCTTCGGCGTTATCAACAGACATGGAGGTCCCTGACGCGAATGTGCGGACGGGTCGAGGAGGAAGGCGGCTTGGCGCCGGGCTGCCGGCGGGCATGCGCCGTCGGCCAATGCTCTCGACAGCCGCCACGAACCTCGCATAATATATCTTAGAGAGCTAAGTTTGTCGAGCGACGTGAGCGGCGGAAAGCTGCCGCACGCTCCGGCTTCGAGGAGGAAGCGCGATGCTGACCGCCGAGGAAAACGACCTTCTGTGCCGGGTTGAGGGCGATGCGCCGATGGGCCAGCTGATGCGTCGCCATTGGGTGCCGGCCGCGCTGTCCGAGCAGCTCGTCGAGCCGGACGGAGCGCCGGTGCGGGTGCGGCTGTTCGGCGAGGACCTGGTCGCGTTCCGCGACAGCGACGGCCGGCTGGGCGTGCTCGGGGAATATTGCGCGCACCGCAAGGCGTCGCTGGCGCTTGGGCGCAACGAGGAATGCGGGCTGCGCTGCCTGTATCACGGGTGGAAATTCGACGTCGAAGGCAACGTCGCCGAGATGCCCTCCGAACCGGGCGAGAGCGGCTTCGCCCAGAAGGTCAAGCACAAGGCCTATCCGACCCGGGAGGCCGGCGGCTTCGTCTGGGTGTATATGGGCCCGGCCGACCGGATGCCCGAATTCGAGGCGCCGGCCTGGGCGCCGACCGACGCGGCCCGGGTCAGCATCGTCAAGATCGATCTGCCTTGCAACTGGGCGCAGATCATGGAGGGACAGATCGACTCGGCGCATTCGTCGAGCCTGCATTCCTCCGACATGCGCCCCGCGCGCGTCGACACCGCCAAGGCAGCCGACACGCACTGGCTGCGTCCCTCGACCGACAAGTCGCCGAAGCTCCAGGTGCAGCTCACCAATTACGGCTTCCGCTACGCCGCCATCCGGCGGCCGATCGCCAACGCCAACACGCACAGCTACGTGCGCATCACCACCTATGTGGCGCCGTTCACGGCGCTGATCCCGCCCAACACGTCCTACAACGTGGCCACGGTCATCGTGCCGAAGGACGACACCGGCAGCTACTTTCACTTCATCGCCTGGAGCGACACCGGCCCCGGCATCGACCAGGAAGCCTGGCGCAAATTCTGCGTCGCGCAGGTCGGCATCGATCTCGACGCCAACTACCGGCCGATGAAGCGCAGCCGCGACAACAACTACCTGCAGGACCGCAACGCGATGAAGCTCGGGAATTTCACCGGCATCCCGGGCATTCCGAACCAGGACATCGCCATGTGGGAGACCATGGGCCCGATCGCCGATCGCACCAGCGAGCGGCTCGGCGCCAGCGACATCGCCGTCGTCCAGTTCCGGCGCCTGATGATCGATGCCGTGCGCCGGCTCGCCGCCGGCGGCGAGCCCATCGGCCTCGTCGCGCCCCACATCCCGCAGGCCAAGCTCCGCTCCTACCAGGGCATCGTGCCCAAGACCGAGAACTGGCGCACCCTCGGCGCCTCGGAGGAAGAGGTCCGCGTCCTCGAAGGCATCGAGGAGGACGAGACCGAACGCGAAATGGCGCGCGCCGCGGGTTGACGCCAGCCCGAACTCGTGCGCTGGAGCATCACGTCCCAGCGCCTGCGCCTGCCCGTGAAGAGAGCCGATGCCCCACGACACCGATTTCGACCATGAGCACGAGGCCCTGTCCGAGGCCGACCGCCTCGAGATGGCCCGTTACATCTGGAGCCAGGAGAATGTCGAGCTCCGCACGATCGGCATCGACATCGGCAGCTCCACCTCGCACCTGCTCTTCGCCAGGGTCGTGCTGCAGCGCCAGACCCAAGGGTTGTCGAGCCGCTTCCTGGTCGTCAGTCGCGAGGTCGTGTGGCGCTCGCCGATCATGCTGACGCCATTCCTGCCCGACGGCACGATCGACGCCCATGCGCTCGATCATTTCATCCGCGACGCGTATCACGCGGCCGGGCTTCGCCGCAGCGACATCGACAGCGGCGCCGTGATCCTCACCGGCGAGGCGATCAAGCGCAAGAACGCCCGCGCCATCGACGAGCTGTTCGCCCACGAGGCCGGCAAGTTCGTGTGCGCCACCGCCGGCCACAAGCTCGAATGCACGCTGGCGGCGCATGGCTCGGGCGCCGTGCGGCTCTCCAAGCAGCGCGACACCTGTCTGCTTCACGTCGACATCGGCGGCGGCACCACCAAGCTCGCCCTGATCGACCGCGGCGAGATCCTCGGCGTCTCCGCCTTCGCGGTCGGCGGCCGCCTGCTCGCCAGCAACGGCGGCGGCTGGACCCGCATCGACGATTCCACGCGGCTGGTCGCCGAGGAGCTCGGCATCCCGGCCGACCCGGCGAGCTTCGCCGACGAGGCCACGCGGCGGCGCATCGCGGCGCGCCTCGCCGAGGTCGCTGCCGACAAGATCTTGGGCGCGCCCGCGGAGGGCCTGGCCCGGAAGCTGCAGCTGACCGACGAGCTGCGGCGGACGGCGACGCCGACCATGCTCACCTTCTCGGGCGGCGTGTCGGAATACATTTTCGGCTACGAGCAGCAGGACTACGGCGACATCGCCCGGCTGCTTGCGGGCGCCCTCGTCGAGCAGCTCAAGACGCGCACCGAGCTGCCGCTCGTCGATCCCGGCCACCGCATCCGCGCCACCGTGATCGGCGCCTCGCAGTTCACGGTTCAGGTGAGCGGCAAGACCATCTACCTGCCCAAGCCCGAGCTCTTGCCCGTGCACAATGTCCCGGTCGTGCATATCGACATCGGGACGGCCGAGCAGATCGACTCGGCGCACGTCACGCGCGCCATTCGCGCCAAGCTCGAGCAGCTCGATCTCAGCCCCGACTCGCGCATGGCGGTCGCCTTCAGCTGGACGGGTGATCCCGAATACACGCAGCTGCGCGAGATGTCGCGCGGCATCCGCCGCGCCGTCGCGCCCGAGCGCACGCGCGACGAGCTTCTGCTCCTGATGATCGACGGCGACATCGGCCGCAGCATGGGCTTCATGCTGGACAAGGCGATGCGCGATTCCGGCAAGCTGATCTCGATCGACGGCGTTCAGCTCCAGGAGCTCGACTATGTCGACGTCGGCGAAATGATCACGCCTCCCGGGGTGGTGCCGGTTGTCATCAAGTCGCTGCTGTTCTCGTGAGACAGCACGTGGATTTCAAAGAAACTGGAGGAAGCTCTGATGAGTGAGCAGCAAGCGCCGCGCTACGGCATCGACTCCTATCTCGACTGGATCGCCAAGGAGGGGCTCAAGGTCACCGAGGACTACGGCATCGACCTGTTCACCGTCGAGACCGGGGACTGGCCGCGTTACGGCGTCAAGGGCGCCGCCGTCCATCTCAAAGGCCGCGGCGACTTCTGCAACATGTTCGTGCTGGACATCCCGCCCGGCAAGTCGACCAGCCAGCAACGGCACCTCTACGAGGATGTCATCTACGTCCTCGAGGGGCACGGCAGCACGCAGCTCGAATTCTCCGACGGGACCAAGCGCAGTTTCGAGTGGGGTCCCAAGAGCCTCTTCGCGATTCCGCTGAATGCCAGGCACCGCTTCTTCAATGCCAGCGGCAGCGAGCGCGCGCTCCTGGTCACCACCACCAACCTGCCCCTGATCATGAACACGTTCCACAACGAGGATTTCGTGTTCGGGGCCGAGTTCGATTTCATCGAGCGGGCCGGCAAGCGCGAATACTATGCCGGCGAGGGCGACCTGATCACCGTTCGTCCCGGCAACCACATGTGGGAAACCAATTTCGTGCCGGACCTTGCCGGCATCGAGCTCAAGTCGTGGGGCGATCGTGGCGCCGGCGGCACCAACATCATGTTCGTGCTCGCCGACGGCACCATGCATGCGCATATTTCGGAGATGCCGGTCGGGACCTACAAGAAAGGTCACCGCCACGGGCCCAGCTTCCACGTCATGTGCGTGACCGGGCACGGCTATTCGCTGCTCTGGTACGAGGGCGACAAGGACTTTTTGCGCATCGACTGGAAGCATGGTGTCGTGTTCCCGCCGGCCGACCGGCAGTTCCACCAGCATTTCAATACCAGCCAGCAGCCGGCGCGCTACCTGGCGACCGCGGTCGGCGGCCTGCGCTATCCGATGATGCTGTCGCAGCGCCGCTCCCTGCTCGGCGTCAAGCCGGGCGAGAAAGGGGCGGTCTCGACCAGCATCAAGGAAGGCGGCGATCAGATCGAATACGAGGATCAGGACCCGCGCATCCATAAGATCTGGCTCGACGAGATGCACAAGAACGGGGTCGAGCCCAGGATGGACAAGTTCTTTCCGGACGACCGGGCGCCGCAGCGCGCCGCCGGGTAAGATATCCCTCTCCCCGCTTGCGGGGAGAGGTCGAGTCTGCGGAGCAGACCGGGTGAGGGGGCCTTCCAGGATGAGGCTCATTCGGAAGCGCCCCTCACCCTCGCCCTATCGGGCTCGCTGCGATCGCCAGTGCGCGGTCGCAGCTCTCTTCCCGCAAGCGGGGAGAGGGGTTGGTGAGAGACGATGCGGACGGCGGAACAACCGCCGCCTGATAATGACCAGAGGGAGTGAAGCAATGAGCATCAGGACAGCATTGGCCGCCGCCGCGGCCTGGATCGCGCTCGTGGCGAGCGCGCAGGCGCAAAGCCCGGCCGAGTTCTACAAGGGCAAGACCGTCGAGCTCTATATCGGCTACAGCGTCGGCGGCGGCTATGACGTCTACGCGCGCATGGTCGCCCGTCACATGGGCAAACATATCCCCGGCAGCCCGAACGTCGTGCCGAAGAATATGGAGGGAGCCGGCAGCCTGCGGCTCACCAACTGGCTCTACAACGTCGCCCCGAAGGATGGCACGGTGTTCGCCACGATCGGGCGGGGCACGGCATTCAATCCTTTGCTCGGCTTGCCGGGATCGCAATTCGATGGACCGAAATTCACCTGGATCGGCAGCGCCAACGACGAGGTCAGCATCTGCGCGAGCTGGCATACGACCGGGGTGACCAGGTTCGAGGACCTGCAGAGCAAGGAGATTCCGGTCGGCGGCACCGGCGTGAGCGACGACACCGTACAATTCCCGAAGGTCTTGAACGCCGTGCTCGGCACCAAGATGAAGATCGTCAGCGGCTATCCGGGCGGCAACGACGCCGTCCTCGCCATGGAACGCGGCGAGGTGCACGGCCGCTGCGGCTGGTCGTGGTCGAGCGTCAAGGCGACCCACAAGTCGTGGATCGACGATAAGAAGGTCAATGTCCTGATCCAGCTGGCGCTCGAGAAGCATCCGGACCTGCCGGACGTGCCGCTCGTCACCGATCTCGCCAAGACGGACGAGCAGAAGCAGATTCTTAAGCTGATCTTCGCGCGGCAGGTGATGGGGCGGCCCTTCGTGGCGCCCCCCGGGCTCCCGCAGGATCGGGTGGACGCCCTGCGCAAGGCGTTCATGGACACGATGAAGGACAAGGACTTCCTCGCGGAGGCCGAGAAAGCCAGCCTCGAGATCACCCCGGTTCCGGGAGATCAGATCCAGAAGCTGGTCGCTGAGATCTACACGACGCCCGCGGAGATTGCCAAAAAGGCCGGCGAGATCATTAAATAGTTAAGGCAGGGAGGAAACGATGAAACGACTGAACGGTTGGGGCCGCGCCGTCGCGGCCCTCGGGCTGCTTCTCGCGGCGAGCGGTCACGCCGCCGCGCAGGACACGCTCAAGATCGCTGTCGGCCAGCGCGGCAACTGGGACACCTCGGTGTCCGAGCTCGGCCAGCGCGCCGGCATCTTCAAGAAGCACGGCCTCAACCTCGAGATCCTCTACACGCAGGGCGGCGGCGAGACGCAGCAGGCGGTGATCTCGGGCAGCGTCGACATCGGCGTCGCGGCCGGCATCATGGGCGTGCTGAGCGCCTATTCCAAGGGCGCGCCGGTGCGCATCATCGGCGCCGAGACCACCGGCGCCGCCGACCTCTTCTGGTACGTCAGATCCGACTCGCCGATCAAGGCGCTCAAGGACACCGACGGCAGGACGATCGCCTATTCGACCAACGGCTCGTCGACGCACGGCGTGGTCACGGCCTTCATCAAGGAGAACGACCTCAAGGCGAAGGCGGTCGCGACGGGAGGCCCTCCGGGGACGCTGACGCAAGTCATGTCGGGCCAGATCGACGTCGGCTGGTCGGCGCCGCCCTTTGGCCTCGACCAGCTCGACCAGAGCAAGATCCGGATCGTCGCCAGCGGCAACGACGCCGCCGCGTTCCGCGGCCAGACGGTGCGCCTGCTGATCACCAACGTGCAGACGCTGCAGTCCCGCAAGCCGGTGATCGAGCGCTACCTCAAGGCCTATCGCGAGACGGTCGACTGGATGTATGCGGATCCGGGGGCCCTCAAGGCCTATGCCGAATTCGTCGGCATTCCCGAAGCGATCGCCAAGCGCACGCGCGAGGACTTCTTCCCGAAACAGGCGATCGACCCGGACAAGATCGTCGGTCTCGACAGCATCGTGCCCGACGCCGTGACGCTGAAATACACCGCCGCGCCGCTGACCAAGGAACAGCTCGCCGAGCTGATCCAGATTCCGCCGCGGCAGTGACGTGAAGCACCCTCTCCCGAACGCAAGTCGGGTGTTCCCGACTTGCGCGCTTTAAGTGGTGGATCTCGGGAACACCCGAGATCCAATGGGAGAGGGTCGGCATCGCGACAGCGATGCCGGGGTGAGGCAGGGACAGTGCCGCAGCAGAGCGCCACGGCGCCGCTGCGGCGAGGCGTTGAGAGGGCACGATCCGCGCTGTTTATTGCGCTCGCGGTTGCGCACGCGCAATTGTGATCTCGCCGACCGACAAGCCTGCGACGACAGGTGAGGCGCGTATCGCGCGCGGCTTGCGTGCGCTCAAGCATAGCGTCATCTACGGCGACGCCCATCCCTCACCCCGGATGCTTCGCATCCAACCCTCTCCCATTCGGGAGAGGGTTGGGCATCGAGAGAACGGATGAATGACGCGTCCTGAGCCGGACACGATTTCCGACCCGCCCGAGTCAGGCCGGACACTTTTTCTCCGGGTCTTCCCGTCCATCATGCTGCCGATGTTTCTGGCCATGATGGACCAGACCATCATTGCGACCGCTTTGCCGGCCGTCGCCGTGGATCTCGGCAACGTCGAACGGGTCTCCTGGGTGGTGGTCTCCTATCTGATCGCCACGACCATCGCCGCGCCCGTCTACGGCCGCCTCGGCGATCTTCTCGGACGGCGGCGGCTGATGTTCGTCGCCCTGGCCCTGTTCATGACGGCGTCGGTCCTGTGCGCCCTCGCCACCAGCATCGAGCTTCTGACCTTTGCGCGCGCGCTGCAGGGGCTTGGCGGCGGCGGCCTGATGACGTTGTCGCAGGCGCTGATCGGCGAGGCGGTGCCGCCGCGCGAGCGCGCCCGCTATCAGGGCTATCTCGCCGCGAACGCAGTCTCGGCGAGCACGTTCGGGCCGGTGGTCGGAGGCTTCCTGACCGAGCATTTCGGCTGGGAAGCCGTGTTTCTCGTCAACGTGCCCCTCGGCCTCGTCGCGGTCGCGCTGACCTTTCGCCTGCGTCCGCTGCCCGGCGCTGGCGCGGCGCGCCGCTTCGACGTTTTGGGCCTGGTCCTGTTCGTGCTGTTCGTTGCTCCGATCCTGCTGGCGGTCGAGCAGGCGCAGCGGGTGCGCTGGGACACGCTTCCGGGCGTGCTCGGCCTCGTGGCCGTCGGCGTGGCGTCCTTCGTGCTGCTCATCCGGCACGAGAAACGTGCGGCGTCGCCGCTGCTGCCGATCCGGCTTTTCAGGCAAGCCGCGATCTGGCGCAGCGATGCGATGGCGGCATTCCACGGGGCGACGCTGGTTTCCCTGCTCACCTTCATGCCGCTCTACCTGCGCATCGTGCGCGGCGTCTCGGCTTCCGAAACCGGGCTCCTGCTGCTTCCCCTGACGGCCGGGATCGGTCTCGGAGCTGTTGTGACCGGGCAGATCATCAGCCGGACCGGGCGAACGGCGATCCTGCCGTCGCTCGGCTTGATCGTGGTCGTGCTCACGCTGGTATTCCTCGCGGTGCGCGCTCCCGTGCTGAGCAACGCCGCGATCGTTGTCCTGCTGGCGGCGAACGCGCTGTTCATGGGCACGGTCATGGGCGTGGTGCAGATCACGGTGCAGACCGTGGCCGGACGCGAGGGCGTCGGCGCCGCCGCCGGCTCCGTGCAGTTCTCGCGCTCGGTCGGGGCGGCCTTCGGCACGGCCGCGGTCGGCGGCGTGCTGTTCGCGACCCTCGCGGTCATGGACCCCGAAGCTCCCCGCCTGCTCGAACGGCTCCTGGGGCAGGGGCCGGAGGTGCTGGCGTCCTTGCCGGCGGCACGGCAGGCCGTCGTGCGGTCTGAAATCGTCCTTGCCTTTCAGGCAGCGTTCCTGACCATTGCCGCCTTCGCCGCTGGCGCTCTGGTTCTGGCCTGGTCGATCCCCGTGCGCCGGATCTAGCCCGTGCCGGGCCGGCAAGACATGCGCATCGCAACGCGCGGGAGACGTCGGTGGGCCTCGACTTTCTGGTCACGTCGCTGATCGTGGTGGTCTCGCCCGGCACCGGCGTCCTCTACACGCTCGCGGCCGGGCTTTCGCGTGGTCGCCGCGCCAGTATCGTCGCCGCCTTCGGCTGCACGCTCGGCATCGTCCCGCATATGGCGGCGGCGATCATGGGACTGGCGGCGCTGCTGCATGCGAGCGCGCTCGCCTTCCAGATCCTCAAGTATCTCGGCGTCGCGTATCTGCTCTATATGGGCTGGGGCACGCTGCGCGATCGGGGCGCGCTGCAGGTGGACGGGGAGACCGGGCCGCGCACCGACATGCACGTGATCACCACGGCGATCCTGATCAACATCCTCAATCCGAAACTGTCGATCTTCTTCCTTGCCTTCCTGCCGCAATTCGTGAGCGCCGGCGAGCCGCATCCGTTGGCGCGCATGCTGGAGCTGAGCGCCGTCTTCATGCTTCTGACCTTCGGCGTCTTCGTCGTCTACGGGCTGTTCGCGGCCGCCCTTCGCCGGCACGTCATCTCAAGCCCGCAGGTTCTCGTCTGGCTGCGGCGCGCCTTCGCCGGCGCCTTCGCCGCGCTCGGCGCCAGGCTCGCGCTGGCGGATCGCTAGACCAGATTGCGCTCCGCCAGGGGAGGGGAACAGGTCAGGCCCCGTCCACGAGCATCCGGATCTCGTCGGCGACCTGATCGGGAATCTCCAGGGGCGTGAGGTGGCGCGCGCCCGTCAGCACGGTCAGCGAGGAGCCGGGGATGCCGGCCTGGAGGTTCCTCGCCATGTCGAGCGGGGTGGCGTAATCCTCCTCGCCGACGAGGATGCGCGTCGGGACGTTGATGCGCGGCAGCGCGGGGCGGACGTCACAGACCCCGAGCATTCGGCACGTCTCGGCATAGGCCCTGCGGTCGTTGGCAAGGAACACGTTGATCGAGCGCCGCACGACATCGGCCTGCTCCTCGCGGAATCGGTCGCCGAACCAGCGCGTCGTCTGGAACTCGACGAGGCCTTCGAGGCCGCTGGCGGCGGCGCGATCGGCGCGTTCGCCCCATTGCTGGGGCGCCTCGGCGCCATACCACGCCGTGGTGTCGAAGAGCCCGAGTCCCTGGACGCGCTCGGGATAGGCCGCCACGAATGCGAGGGCCACGCACCCGCCCATGGAACACCCTGCCACGACCGCCGAGCGCCATCCGACATGATCCATGAGCGCGGCGAGATCGCGTGCGAACAACTCGGCCGTATATGGGCCCGGCGGCTTGTCGGAAGCGCCATGCCCGCGGCAGTCATAGGTCAGTATCGAAGCGGCATCGGCCAGGCGATCGGCGACCGGGTCCCAGAAACTGTGGTCCATGGCAAGCGAATGGATCAGCACCACGCGCTTCGCCCCGCCCTCCCGCAGGCGATAAGCGATCTGTATGCCGTCGGCGGTGCGCGCCTTGTCGAGAGCGGATCTCATTGTCTTCCTCTTACGTTATCGAATGCCGATGCCGAGCTTGCCCCGGTGACGAGCCGTGCCGGCCACCAGCAAGGCATGCGCGACAAAATCAGGGAGCGACGACAATGTCCATCATTCGCCTGATCATCACGACCGTGCCGGCCGAATTCGCCCGCCAGGCGGAGATCAACTGGAAGGAGAAATGCGCGCCGATCATGATCCGTCAACCCGGATGCCTGTCGGAAAAGATGCTGCGTTGCGAAACGACGCCGGGCGAATACATCTCCTATTCCGAATGGGAGGACGAGGCCAGCATCCAGCGCTATCTGCAAAGCGAGGATCATCGGGAGATCAAGCGCCACAATACCAACATCGAAGGCGCCAGGGTCGTGGTGAAGCACTACTCGCTGGTGCGCTGAGGCAAAGACGCCGCTTTTTGTCGGGCCAAAGACGGCAAGCCCATTCAGGTGGGTTGTCCCGATCGCGACAGTATGAAAACGGGCCCGCTCCAAGTGAAGCGAGCCCGCCGAAGCCTGATCGACAGATTACTTGTCGAAGAGCTTGTCGGCTGCCGTGATCAGGCCGACGGACGGGTTCTTTGCGCAAAATTCGCCGAGTTTCTGGCCATCCGCCTTCATCTTGTCGAAGTCGATGACCGGCGGCGAATCCTCGTCTCGATAATAGGCATCGAGCCAGGCCAGGGTGTGGCTGATGTTGCTTCCGGAACTCTCGAAGAAGTCCTTGCAGGTGATCGTCGAAAGATCGAGCACCTGAGACGCCGCCGGTACGGCCGGCATGAGAAACGCAGCGAACACGGTAGCGTACAGAACCCGCATGACCAGTTCTCCCCCCGAGGAACAAGATTGCCGCCCGCGTAACGCTACGCTTTGTTCCTTGGGCCGACAAGGACAGCGGGCAGCGACGCGCGTGGACGACGCGCGCCGGCTTCGGGCAGACGGGGCCTTTAGCGCATGATCCGGAAAAGGCCTGCCCCGGACGTGATCCGGGGCGGGCAGCGCTTTGCCGAAGAGGCTGCCCGGACTTGATCCGGGATCAATCATGCGACCAAGGAGGAGGAGGGGGGGATCGGTTGCAACTGACGCGATCTCGCCCTCGTGTGCGCCGGGGCCTATTTGGCGACGACCTGGTCGTAATAGCTGAGGTCGATATAGCGGTCTGGGTCGCTGAGGCTGGCGCCGCCGCCGTAGCGCGAGCGCAGATCGAGCACCGCGCGCACTCCGTCCATCAGGATCGCGGCTTTCGGCGTGAGGCCGGAGCGGGGCGACAGCAGGCTGTCCATCACGGCGCCCGCGACCGGCGCTTTGATCTCCGGCATGCGGGCGAGGAGGATATCCGTCGCTTCCTTGCGGTTGCCCGAATGCAGCGTCCAGTCGAGGCCGCCGAGATAGCCTTTGATGAAGCCTTTGACTGCATCCGGGTTGGCGGCAGCCCATTGCCGGCTCGCCGCGAAGCTGCCGCCCTGGTAGCTGTCGAACAGTCGCGACGAGGTGTCGAGGACGCCGAAGCCCTGGTTCCTGGCAATGCTCGTGAAGGGCTCGATCGTCAGGGTGCCGGCATGCGTGCCCGCCTTGACCGATTCCCAGCGCTGCGGAGTTGCGCCGACGGGCACCATCTCGTAGTCGCCGCGTTTCAGGCCGCCGCGCGCCAGCATCTCGTAGAGCACGAAGGCGAAGCCGGTCGACAGCGCGTCGAGCGCCAGCGACTTGCCCCTCAGGTCCGCATAGCTCTTGACGTCCGGCGCGACGACGAAGGCGAGCTCGATCTGGGTGGCGCCCATGAACGCGAACAGGTCCGGTTGCCGCTTCAGCGCCACTGCGCCTTGTCCCTCCTGATAGGCAACCACGTTGTCGAAGGCGGTTCCGGCGATCTGGAACTTGCCCTCGACGAGGTTCTCCGCCTGGTAGGCCGAGTTCGGCGTGGTCGTCAGATTGACGCGCACGCCGGCGGCTTCGAAGAAACCTTTGTCCTGTGCGACGAAGATCGGCAGGTTGGGCGCGCCCGGGAAGGCGATCAGTTCGATTGAATGGGGCAAGGCACGTCCTTCCTTGTGACGCAGCGTCTGGCTGCTTGCTTTCCGTTCACGCAGCCTTCGGCTGCTGCTTGTTGTTCACGCAGCCTTCGGCTGCTTGGCGTTCTGGATGGCTTCCCACACGGTCACGGGCGTGAGCGGCATGCTGATGTCGCGCACCCCGAGTTCGCTGAGCGCATCGACGACCGCATTGACGATCACCGCCAGCGCCGGCGTCGTGCCGCCTTCGCTGCCGGACTTGATGCCGAGCGGATTGGTCGGCGAGAGCACTTCGGCGATCTCCACGGTGAACGACGGCATGTTGTCGAAACGCGGCATGCCGTAATCCATCAATGATCCGGACAGCGGCTGGCCGGCATCATCGAGCCGGATCGCTTCCCACATCGCCTGGCCGACGCCCTGCGCGATGGCGCCATGCGTCTGGCCGTGCACGATCATCGGATTGATGCAGCGCCCGACATCGTCCACCGCGGCATAGCGGGTGATCGCCAGCGCGCCCGTATGAGGGTCGACCTCGACCTCGCACACGGCGCAGCCGTTCGGAAAGACCGGGTCGTGCATCTCGTGCTCGGCGGCGACGGCGAGCCCGTCCTTGAGCTCGTCCGGCAGCTTGTGCCGCGCCGCCTCGCGCGCCAGATCGAGGAAGTTGAACGCATAATTGGTGCCCGGCACGCGGAAGCGGCCTTCCCTGAAATCGACCTTGTCAGGGCTCGCGGCGAATATTGCCGCGGCAATGGCTTTGCCTTTGGCGATCAATTTCTTCGAGGCGGTCGTGATGATCGTGCCGGCGTGGCGCATGGAGCGGCCGGAATGCGAGCCGCCGCCGACGCTGACGATGTCGGTGTCGCCCATGATGATGTTGATGCACTCGACATGGATGCACAGCATGTCGGCCACGACCTGCGCGAAACTCGTCTCGTGGCCCTGGCCGCTCGGCTGCGTTCCGATCACGACGTCGACTCGCCCGTCCGGCGTGACCGTGATCTCGGCGCGTTCCTTGGGCGATCCGATGGAGGATTCGACGTAGGGCGCAAGGCCAAGTCCGAGCAGCCTGCCGCGTTTGGCGGCTTCCTCTTTGCGCGCCGGGAAGCCATCCCAGTCGGCGATCTTCATGCAGAGGTCCATCTGCGCTTCGTAGTCGCCGCTGTCGTAAGTGGCGCCAACCGCATTGGTGTAGGGCATGGCCTCGGACCGGATCAGGTTCCTGCGGCGAAGCTCGACGCGGTCGAAGCCGAGATCGCGCGCCGCCGTGTCGATCAGGCGCTCGATCGCGTAGTTGACCTCCGGCCGCCCGGAGCTGCGATAGGCCTGGGTCGGCATCGTGTTCGTGAACGCGGCGCGGGCTCTCAGCGTCGCCGCCGGGATGTCGTACGAGCCGGTGATCAGGGCCGAGCCCTTGCCGAGCGGCGACAGGGACACGCAGCGCGCGCCGACATTGCTGATGTTGTCGGCGCGCATCGCCAGGAAGCGCCCCTCCTTGTCGAGCGCCAGCTCGACCGCGGTGAAGAGATCGCGCCCCTGATAATCGCTCAGGAAGGTTTCGGACCGCGTCGCCGTGTATTTGACCGGGCGCCCGACCTTGCGCGAGGCCCACAGCACCAGCCCGTATTCGACATAGGGTCGGTTCTTCGCACCGAAATTGCCGCCCACGTCGAGCGACAGCACGCGCAGCCGGTCGGGCTCGATGCCGAGGACGCCGGCGAGCTCGTGCTTCTGCCGCACGGCACCGCCGCTGCCGGCATAAAGCGTGTAGCGGCCGGTCGCCGGGTCGTAGGCGCCGAGCGCGGCGCGCGGCTCGATGGTCACGGCGGTGACGCGGCCGATGTGGAAGTCCATCTTGAGCACGTGGTCGGCCGCCGCGAAGGCGTGGTCGGTCGCTTCGCGATCGCCGAACAGCGTGTCGACCAGGCGGTTGTCCGGGAGTTCGTCCCATACCGCGGGCGCTCCGGGCGCCAGCGCAGCCCGCTGGTCGGTGACGAACGGCAGCTCCTCGTAATCGATCTGCAGAGCTTCGGCGGCGTCGAGCGCCTGCTCCTCGGTCTCGGCGACCACCATGGCGACGGCCTCGCCGACATGGCGGGCCTTGTCGGCCGCCAGCAGCATGTGCGGGCCGATGAAGATCTGGCTGCCGCCCGGGCCGGTGAGCTTCATGTCGTATTTGGTCTTCGGCACCGGCTCGTGCGGGATGGGCTTGAGGCCATCCGTCAGGCAGTCCTGCCCGGTGAAGACGCCGAGGACGCCGGGCATGGCGCGGGCAGCGTCGGCCGTTATGGACAGGATGCGTGCATGCGGGTGAGGCGAGCGCACCATCACGGCGCGGACCTGGCCTACCATGCTGAAATCGTCGGTGAAGCGGCCTTTCCCGGTCAGCAGGCGCAGGTCTTCCTTGCGGCGCAGGGGCTGACCGATCGCCTTGAATTCCGAAAGCTCGCGATCCGTCATCGCCTTCGTTCCTCGCACGGCCATGTCTTGCCGGATCCGGTCCGGCTTGGCGGTTATGACCGGTCTCGCGCGCCCCGCGGCCGGCGTTGCCCGGCTAGCGGAAATCCTATAGCAGGGCAACCGATTAGCGGGGTCCCCCCGCAATGACTGGAACTTACGGCGCGATGAAACAGGCCAACAAGAACGCCCCGGCCGACTTTCAGGAGCACGTCGCGGCTCTGGAAGCGCGCGGCCTGCTCGTGCGCGTCGACCGTCCGGTCAACAAGGACACCGAGCTGCATCCGCTCGTCCGCTGGCAATTCATCGGCGGCTTCCCGGAAGAGGCGCGGCGCGCCTTCCTGTTCACGAACGTGATCGGATCGCGCGGCGAGCGCTACGACATTCCCGTCGTTGTCGGCGCCCTGGCGGCCTCGTCCGAGATCTACGCCATGGGCATGGGCGTGTCCGTCGCGGAGCTCGGCGACATCTGGATGCGGGCCATCGACAAGCCGATCCCGCCGCAATTCGTTGATGATGCACCGTGTCATGAAGTGGTCATGACGGGCGATGACCTGAGGCGCCCCGGCGGCGGGCTCGCCAGCCTGCCCGTGCCGATTTCGACGCCCGGCTTCGATGCGGCGCCTTATCTGACCGCGACGGTGTGCGTCACCAAGGATCCCGAGACCGGCGTGCGCAACATGGGCACGTACCGGGCTGGGCTCAAGGCGCTCGACAGGCTCGGCGTGCGCATGGCCTCGCGCCTCGGCGGCGCCGGCGGATACCTGCACTGGCTCAAATACCAGAAGCTGAAGCAGCCGATGCCGGTTGCGATCGTGGTCGGCTGCGCGCCGGTGGTCGCCTTCACCGGGCCCCAAAAACTGGCCATCGACCAGGACGAGATGGCCGTCGCCGGCGGACTGGCGGGGCGGCCGATGCGGGTCACGCGCGCCAGGACGGTCGACCTCGAAATCCCGGCCGATGCCGAGATCGTCGTCGAGGGCCTCATCGACACCGACCTTCTCGAGCCCGAGGGGCCGTTCGGCGAGAGCCATGGCCATGTTGCGCTTGAGGATTTCAACATGTCGATGCGCGTGACCGCGATCACGCGCAAGCGCAAGCCGATATTCGCCTCGATCATCAGCGAGGTGACGCCGAGCGAGTCGAGCATCCTCAAGAAGTCGGCCTACGAGGCGCTGTTCCTCTCGCATCTGAAGGGGCAGCTCGATGTCAGGGGCATCAGGCGGGTGGTGATGCACGAGGCGCTGACCAATCTGCGTCCTGTCCTGTTCCTGCAATTCGCGCACGGCGCCCCGCAGACGGAAGTGTGGCGCGGGCTGCGCGCCGCCTCCTCGCTGCAGGCGCAGTGCGGCAAGATCGTCATTGCCGTTTCCGAGGACATCGATCCGGCCAATCCCGACGCCATCTTCTGGTCGCTCGCCTACCGCTCCAACCCGGTCGAGGACGTGCAGGTTGCCCCTTACAAGTCGGGCGGGCATGGTCCGAAAGCCGGCGCCGGCAGCGACTCGATGCTGCTGATCGACGCCACGCTCAAGCATCCGACCTCTCCGCTCGCCTTGCCGGCGCGTCCCTACATGGAGAACGCGCGCAGGCTGTGGGAAGAGCTGGGCCTGCCCCGCCTCAGCGTCCAGGCGCCGTGGCATGGCTACGAGCTCGGCGACTGGAGTCCGCAATGGCAGGAATTCGCGGACAACGCCGCCCAGGGCGCATGGGAGGCGAACGGGACCAACACCTACGCGCGCCGCCAGGGCGGCCTGAAGCCCGAGACGCCGGTGCGCAACGTCGAAGGCAAGAAATCGTAATCGAGCAAGAGCAGGAGGAAACCGTGAGAGCAACGCGCCGGACTTTGTTGACGATGCCGCTCCTGGCATCGCTCGCCGGGATCGCCGGCTGCTTGCCGGCCGCCGCCCAGACGCCCGAGCAGTTCTACAAGGGCAAGACCATCAGGCTCATGCTCGGCCACCCGCCCGGCGGCTCCTACGATCTTTATGCGCGGCTCGCCGCCGACTTCATGGGGAAATACATTCCCGGCAATCCCAACATCATCGTCGAGCACAAGCCCGGCGGCGGCGGCGTGGTCGCCACGGCCTTCTTCTACGCGCAGGCGCCGAAGGACGGAACGGCCATCGCCCTGTTCCCCGAGACGATCGCGCATACGCAGCTCCTCGAGCCGGAGGTCGGCAAGTGGAAGGTGCAGGAGATGTCCTACATCGGCTCCTTCGCATCGGTGAACCCGGCCTTCGTCGTGCGCAAGGGCGCGGCCGCCAAGACCCCCGACGAGATGCGCAAGATCTCGATCGTGGCCGGCTGCACGGGGAAGAACTCGCAAAGCTATCAGTTCCCGGCGATGCTCAACGCCCTCGGCGGGTTCAAGTTCAAGATCGTGTGCGGCTACAAGGGCTCGGCCGACTCGACCTTGGCCATGGAGCGCGGCGAGGTCGATCTGGTCTCGTCCGCCTGGAATTCCTGGCGCGCCACGCATCGCGCACCGATCGAGGCCGGCGAATTGATCCCGGTCATCCAGGGCGGGCTCAAGCGCAATCGCGAGCTGGCCAACGTGCCGTTGATGCAGGAACTCGTCGACGACCCAAAAGCCAAGCAGGTCCTGGAATTCGCCTCCGCGGGCGCCTCGATCGGGCGGGCGCTGATCGCGCCCCCTGGCATTCCCGCCGATCGCCTCGCCGTCCTGCGCGCGGCCTTCGACAAGCTCGTGCAGGATCCCGAGTTCATCGCTTCCGCCGGGAAGCGCGGCGCCGAGCTCGATCCCACGCCGGGCGCCGAGGTCGACAAGTTCCGCGACAAGATCATGAGCGCGCCCAAGGATTTGATCGAGGCGGCCGACAAGGCCATGGGCGGCTGACGGTCTTCCGATGCCGACCGTCTCGCTGACCGTGAATGGCCGACCGGTGACCGCCGAGGTCGAGGGCCGGACCCTGCTGGTCAAGCTGCTGCGCGAGCATCTGCGGCTGACCGGCACCCATGTCGGCTGCGACACGACCCAATGCGGCGCCTGTACCGTGCTGCTCGACGGCGACGCCGTGAAGTCGTGCACGGTGCTGGCGATGCAGGCGCAAGGCGCCGACGTCGCCACCATCGAGGGTGTCGGCAGCGAGGCGCAGCTGCATCCCGTGCAGGAGGCATTCCGCGACAATCACGCCCTGCAATGCGGCTTCTGCACGCCCGGGATGGTGATGAATACGATCGACTTGTTGCGCAAGAAGCCGAACCCGTCCGAGGAGGAGATCCGGCATTGGCTCGAAGGCAACTTGTGCCGCTGCACGGGCTACCACAACATCGTCAAGGCCGTTCGCGCTGCCGCCGAGGCGATCGCCGCGACCGGAGAGCCGGCGCGATAGAGCATGATCCGGCAAAGCGGGCGCCGCTTTGCCGACAAAGGCTTGTCCCGGACTTGATCCGGGATCATGCGGGCACGAAGAGAGAGCGAGCAGGATCGCTTCAACTCGAATGGATCCTGATAGAGAGGACAAGCGTGTACGCGTTCGACTACCATCGGGCCTCATCGGTCGACGAAGCGCGGCGCCTTCTCGGCGAGCGTGACGAAGGCAAGCTGCTGGCCGGCGGCATGACGCTGATTCCGACCCTCAAGCTGCGGCTCGCCGCGCCTTCGCAGCTGATCGATCTCGGCGGCATCGCCGATCTCAAGGGGATCGCGCTCAGCGACGATGCGGTGACGATCGGGGCCATGACCACCCATGCGGCGGTCGCCGCCTCGGAGGCCGTGCGCGCCGCCATCCCGGCCCTGGCCACGCTGGCCGGCGGCATCGGCGACGTGCAGGTGCGGCATCGCGGCACCATCGGCGGCTCGATCGCCAACAACGACCCGGCCGCCGATTATCCGGCCGGCTGCCTTGGCCTAGGCGCCACCATCGTCACCGACCGCCGCGAGATTGCGGCCGACGATTTTTTCCGGGGCCTGTTCCAGACTGCGCTTGACCAGGACGAGATCATCGTCGCGGTGCGCTTTCCGCGGCCGCAGCGCGCGGCCTATGTGAAATTCCCGAACCCGGCCTCGCGCTACGCCATCGTCGGCGTCCTCGTCTCGCGCGGCCCGCAGGGTGTCCGGGTCGCCGTCACCGGAGCAGGCGAGAACGGCGTGTTCCGCGCTACGGAGCTCGAGCGGGCGCTGGAGACCGATTTTTCCGAAGCCGCGCTCGATCGGGTTTCGCTACCGGGAGAAGGTCTTTTCGACGACGTCCACGGCACGGCCGCGTATCGCGCGCATCTGATCGGCATTCTGGCGAGGCGCGGCGTCGCCGCCTGCCGCTGAATTGAAGGCGGCGCGTTCCAAGCGGGCCGCGACCGGCGAAAGTAGAGAGAGGATCGACGATGGTCACGAGATTGCCAGGACGGAAAACCCTTGTTCCGGGCGCGCTTGCCGCCTTGATCTCGGCCGCGCCGGCCCTTGCCCAGGACGACGCCGCCTTCTTCAAGGGCAAGACCATCACCATCAATATCGGCTCGTCGACGGGCGGCGGCCTGGACACCTATGGCCGTCTCGTCGCCCGTCATCTCGGCAAGCACATCCCGGGCAACCCGACAGTAATCCCGCAGAATGCTCCGGGCGCCGGCGGCAACATCGTCGCCGGGCGGCTTTACAACCTCGCTCCGAAAGACGGGACGCAGATCGGGCTGACCTTTCCGGGCGTTCTCGTGGAGCCGCTGCTGAGCGAGGGCGGCCGCAAGGAATACGACCCCACCAAGTTCAACTATCTGGGAAGCGCCCATGCCGAGGTGCTCGTATGCTTCGTGCGCAATGATGCGCCCGCGAAGAGCCCGCAGGACCTGCTGAGCCACGAACTGATCATCGGCGCCACCGCGCCCGGCAGCACGACCTGGGACTTCCCCGCGGTCGAGAATGGCGTGCTCGGCACCAAGCTGAAGATCGTCACCGGCTACAAGGGCTCGCGCGAGGTCACCCTCGCCGTCGAGAAAGGTGAGGTGCAGGGGATCTGCGGCGTCGGCTGGGGCACCATCAAGGTCCAATATCCGGACGTCCTCTCCGGCAAGTCCTTCGGCCGCATCTTCGTCCAGGAGGACACCAAGGGCCACCGCGAGCTGACCGGCGCCGGCGTTCCGCTGATGATCGGGCTCGCCAAGACCGACGAAGATCGGCAGGCTTTGCAGATGCTCTATGCCCAGAGCGGCTTCTCACGACCGTTCATCCTGCCGCCCGGCGTTCCCGCCGAGCGGGTTGCGCTGCTGCGCAAGGCCTTCGACGCGACCATGCAGGATCCCGAGCTGTTGGCCGAAGCGCAGAAGATGCGTCTCGACGTCGACGCCGGCACGGGCGAAGAGGTGCAGGCCCTGGTTGCCCGCATGTACGAGACGCCGCCGAACGTCATCGAACGTCTGAAGAAGGCCCTGGGCCGCAACAAGTAGGCAACCGACAGGAGCACGTGACGCCATGTATCTTGCGCGCTTTTCCTATGACGTGCTGCCCGTCAACCGGCAGCAGGCCATCGATTTCATCCGGCGTGAGGTCGAGGCGGCGCGGGAGAGCGGCTTGAACGCCCGGCTGCTGGTGCCGCTGACCCGCTCCCAGGGCGGACCCGCGCTGCAGTTCGAGGTCGAACTGACCAAGCTCGACCAGCTCGACCAGTTCCGCCACCGCGGCGTCGGCTCGACCAAGGAAACCGGCAGCTGGATGCATGCCTTCAGCGAGATTTTGGCGACGCCGCCCCTCGTCGAGATCCTGCGCGTCGACGAAGCTTAAAGGATGGCCGGGCGAAGCGGACAGCCTTCCCGCTTAACATCATGCTGTTCAAAGGCAATTAAAGGGGATCGCTGCGAACTGCGGCAATCCCTGCCGCCCTCCCGGCGCGCCCCGGGCAGCGCGCCATCGGGACGGCTGTCTCCTCCTGCGGCGCGGCGTCATGGCAATCGCGCACCGCGCGCTGGAACCACGGTCAACCTCTGCCGTTGAACGAAGGTGAAGCGCCGCAGCATCCTCCAATCCCCCGTCGTCCTGCTCGTCGAGGACGAGCCCCTCGTCCGCGAGTTCGAGATCGACGTCCTGCAGGATGCCGGTTTTCGCGTGCTCGAGGCGCGCAGCGCCGACGAGGCCTTCGACATGCTCCGGGGGCGCCCCGACGTGCGCATCGTGTTCACCGACGTCGACATGCCGGGCTCGCTCAACGGCTTCGAGTTCTCCCGCCTGGTCCGTCAGGGCTGGCCCGAGGTCGCGATCCTGGTCTCCTCGGGCAAGATGGCGCCGCAGGCCGGCGACCTTCCGGAGGGCGCCGCCTTCATCGCCAAGCCGTACCGGCCCGACGATCTGGTCGAGCAGCTGCAAAAGCTCGTGCGCGAAGAGGCCTGACGGCGGTCAGTTCAGCCGCGCCGACTTCCTGTAGGCGTCGATGACCGCCTGGCCGTCGGGACCCGCCTTCCTGATCCAGTCGGCCGTGAGCTGCTCGCCGATCCTGCGCAGTCCGGACCGCAGGGCGTCGCTCGGCGGCTGCACCTTCATGCCGTGCGCAGCCAGCTGGTCGGTGTACCACTTTGTCTTTTCCTCGGAGAGCTTCCAGCCGCGGTCTTCGGCCGTGCGCGCCGCATTGCTGACGGCCTGCTGCGTCGCCTTGTCGAGCCGGTCGAAGGCCGCCTTGTTGACGACGATCATGTTCTTCGGCAGCCACGCCTGCGTGTCGTAGAAATGCGTCAAGCTTTCCCAGACCTTGGCATCGTAGCCGGTCGCGCCTGAGGTCATGAACGCATTGACCACGCCGGTGGCGAGCGCCTGCGGCAGTTCGGCCGCCTGAATGGTCACGGGCTGTGCCCCCACCAGCTCGGCGATACGGGCCGTGCCCGGGTTATAGGCGCGCCACTTCACGCCTCTCAGATCCTCGACCGCATTGATGTCCTTGCGGGCATAGATGCCCTGCGGCGGCCACGGCACGGCATACAGCAGGAGCAGGCCCTGGCTCACGAGCTTCTTCTCGAGCGCCGGCCGCTGTGCCGCCCAGAGCTGCCTCGACTGCTCGAACGATGTCGCCAGGAAGGGGACGACATCGAGGCCGAAGACCGGGTCGTCGTTCTCGTGCAGGGACATCAGCACTTCGCCGAGCTGCGCCTGCCCGGTCTGGACCGCGCGCTTGATGTCCGGCGCCTTGAACAGGGACGCGTTGGCGTGAACCGTGATCTGGATCTTGCCCCCGGTCGCGGCGGCGATGTCTTTCGCGAACTGGTTCAGGTTCTCGGTGTGGAAATTATCCGCCGGATAGGCCGCGGGCAGGTTCCATCTCGTCTGTGCCGCCGCCGGGCCTGCAAACACCGCCGCAGCCCCGAATGCCAACGCTGACAGCAATGTCCATGACATCGGTTTCCGTGACATCCGTTCCATGGTCTGGCCCTCCCACCCGCTGCCGAGCCGTCAGTCGGGAAACGCCAATTTCGGCAAAACCGTCACGATCTGGGGGAAAACTGTAATGATCCCGACGGTGATGACAAGCAGGAGGAAGAAGGGCAGGGAGGCGCGCGCCACGGTCAGGGAATCCTTGCCGCTCATCGTCTGCAGCACGAAAAGGTTGAACCCGACCGGCGGCGACACCTCGGCGATCTCGACGATCAGGACCAGGAATATGCCGAACCAGATCAGGTCGAAGCCGGCCTGCTTGATCATCGGCAGCACGACCACCGTCGTCAGCACGATCATCGAGATGCCGTCGAGTGCCGTGCCGAGCACGATGTACATGGCCGTCAGGGCGGCGATCAGGGCGTAGGGGCTGAGGTTGAGGCCGTCGACCCACTGGGCGAGCGCCGCCGGAAGACCGGTATAGGCCATCGAGGTCGACATGAACGACGCGCCGGCGAGGATCAGCATGATCATCGCCGTCAGGCGCGTCGAGCCCATCACGCTCGCCCAGAACGACTCCCAGCTCAGTGCGCCGGACCACCACGCGATCGCCAGCGCGCCGAGCACGCCCCAGGCGGCGCATTCCGTTGCCGTGGCCCACCCGAGCAGGAGGGACGCGAAGACCAGCAGGATCAGCAACAGGCACGGGATCAGATTCGCCGATTCCCTGAGCTTTCGCCTGAGACTCATGGGAGGGTCGGGCGGCGGCTGCTTGTCTGGATTGAGGAGCGCCCAGACGGCGATGTAGCCGGAATAGAGCGCCATCACGATCAGGCTCGGCAGAAATCCCGCCAGGAAGACCTGGATGATCGACACGTTGGCGGCGACCGCATAGACCACCATCATGATCGAGGGCGGGATTAGGATGCCGAGCGTGCCGGCGCCTGCCAGCGAGCCGAGGCTCACCATCTCGTCGTAGCCGCGTTTCTTAAGCTCCGGCAGGGCGATCTTGGCGATCGTCGCGCAGGTGGCGGCCGACGAGCCGGACACCGAGCCGAAGATGCCGCAACCGAGCACGTTGACGTGCATCAGGCGGCCCGGGAGCCAGCCCAGCCAGGGCGAAAGCCCGCGGAACATTTCCTCGGACAGACGCGTCCGGAACAGGATCTCGCCCATCCAGATGAACAGCGGCAGGGCCGCGAGGGTCCACGACGCGCTGTTGCCCCACACCGTCGTCGCGAGCACCTGGCCGATCGGCACGTCGGTGACGAACAGCATCGCGGCGAAGCCGCAGGCCATCAGCGCGATGGCGATCCACACGCCGCCGGCGAGAAGCAGGGTCAGCAGACCGAGCAGCAGCGCCGCGATCTCGATCAGTTGCGGCGTGCCGAACACGCTCAGATTCCCGAATGCACGGCGCGCTCGACCGCTTCGGCGGCGCTCTCAGGGGGCTTTTCGTAACGCGGCGAGTGTCCGCGCAGGACGTGCACGAGCTCGTCGATGAAGGCGATGAACAGGATCACGAGGCCGCCCGCATAGCCGAGCTGCGGGATCCAGAGGGGAATGGCGAGCACGCCCTGGGCCATGTCGTTGAAGCGCCAGGAATCGTAGGTGAGGCGCACGGCGTGCCAGGCGAAGAAGCCGACGAAAGCCGAACCGATCAGAAGGCACGTGGTTTCGGCGAGATGCCGCGCCCGGCCACGCAGCCTCTCGAGGACGAGGCCGACGCGGATGATTTCGCCCGACCGGAACGTGTGTGCGAGCGCCAGGAACGCCATGGCTGCCATGCACCAGGAGGCGATATCGTCGCCGGCCGGGATGTTGAACCCGACCTGGCGCCCGATCGAGAGGCCCATCATCAGGACGAAGATCGCAACCAGGAACAGGCCCGCAAGATGGCCGGCGAGCCGATAGAGGCCGTCGAGCGTGGCGCGCAGCATACTGGCCAACATCTGAAGCGGAAACGAGACGGCCGGGCGGTCTCCTTGTCAAGGAGCCGCGACCGGGGCAACGCCTGGCGACCGCGAGGCACGCAGAGTGGCGCCTCGCGAAGCGCCGGCGAGCATGCCGCGTTGCGAGCGCACAGAGCGCCGGGCGCGCCGACACGGGCAGCGTTAACCACGTTTTACGGACTGTACGCTTACATGGGTGCGCCGAAGTCGATCTTCGGACCGGTACAGAACGTACGGAAGGTGTTGAGTCGATGACCCGGATGGATGCTGGCGCAATCTTGGCACCGGATGGGCCTCGGCGAAGCATGGGTCGATCGGCCTTGCGCGCCCGGCGCGAGCATCTCGGTCACGTGCAATACCTGCTCGCCGTGTCCGCCGTTGTCGTCACCCTGCTGACCGCGCTTGCTGCAGCGAACTACGTCCTCAACCCTTACCTCTATTCGCCGGGCTACAAGGCGGACGTCGCCGCCGCCTTCGAACGCGGCAGCAACTTCGCCGTGTTCGACCTGAATTTCGACATGCGCGCGCTGCGCCGCGAGCACATTGCCCGCATGCAGGTCAGCCCCGAGGTCGTCGTGCTCGGCGGCGATCAGTGGCAGGAGGCCCACGCCGGGCTCATGCCGCATGTGCGCTTCTACAATGCGCATGTTCATCGCGATTACGCGGACGATATCCTCGCCGTGACCGAGCTCCTCGTCCGCCACGAACGTTTGCCGCGCACCATGATCATCGCCATCCGCGATCGCACCTTCTCGCCGGCCGCATCGCGCCCGGACTGGTGGTGGCAGTTCTTCCTGCCTGAATATCGCGCCATGGCGAACCGGATCGGAGCGGAGCCCGTCCGCTGGACCGAGACCTTCAGCGCGGCCTACCTGCGCGAGCTGCTCTCGTTCAGGCTGTTCCGCGCCCGCTTCGGACGCTGGCTGACGGCCGACGCCGTGCCCGGGCCGACACGGGAAACGACGCTCGACGCGATGGACCTTCTGCTGCCCGACGGCTCCATTCAACGGTCGCGCCAGCATCAGGCGATGTTCGGGCGTGAATTCGCCATGGCCGACGCGACGCAAGCGGTCGCGCAGCGCAAGAACGACGCTTTGCCGATCGACAACCGCGCCGTCGAGGCGCTGGACCGGCTCATCGGTTTCCTGCGCGCGCAGCGGGTGCGCGTCGTGCTTGCCCATGCTCCCTTGCATCCGGCCTTCTACGAGCAGCTCGCGGGCACGCCTTATGGTGAGGGCCTGGCACGCGTCGCTGCGACCGCAGACAAGCTCGCCGGCAAGCATGGCCTCGAGGTCGTCGGCAGCTTCGATGCCCATGACGTCGGCTGCACCGCATCGATGTTCAGCGATCGCGAGCATGCCAAGGCCGACTGCCTCAGGCGCATCATTGGCGACCTTACGGCGGAGGTGCCGGCGCGGGGGCAGTCGGCTCTCGGCCTGCGCGGCAGCCTGTGAGCGCCAGCGGGCAACCGGCATGACGTTCCATTCGTTGGGATTCGTATTCGCGTTCCTGCCGTTCTGCCTGATCGGCTTCATGATCGTGGCACGCCGGTGGGGCGGCGAGGCCGGGTTGCTGTGGTTGATCGCCGCCTCCCTTTCCTTCCATGCCGCCGCAGGCTCGGCGAGCCTCGTCCTGCTGGCGGTCTCGATCCTCGGCAATTACGGCTTCGCGCAGGCGCTCAGGAGTTACGCCAACCGCCGCGCCGTCGCGCGTCGCCTGCTTGCCGGTGGCATTGCCGCCAATCTCGCACTGCTCGCCTGGTGCCGATACATGAACTTCTTCGTCGACGGCGCCAATGCGCTGTTCGGCACGTCCGTGGGCCATCTGCAATTGCTGATGCCGCTCGGCATCTCGTTCTACACCCTGATCCAGATCGGCTACCTGGTGGACGTCTATAACGGCCGGGTGCGGCCCTTCGGCATCGACCGCCATACCCTGTTCGCCGCTTTCTTCCCGTATGCCGCCGCCGGGCCGATCGTCGTGCACAAGGACCTGGCGCCGCAATACGATCATGTCGGCAGGAAGCCGCTCGATCTGGGGCCGATCGTCATGGGCCTGACCGTGTTCGCGATCGGTTTGTTCAAGAAGCTGGTTCTCGCCGACGCGATCGCACCCCACGCCGACGCCGTGTTCAACGGCGTGGCGTCGGGCGCGGCGGTCGATCCGCTGAGCGCCTGGATCGGCGCGCTCGCCTACACCCTGCAGCTCTATTTCGACTTTTCCGGCTATTGCGACATGGCGCTCGGGATCGGCTGCATGTTCGGCCTGCGCCTTCCGCTTAATTTCGACTCGCCGTTCAAGGCGCTCGGCATCATGGATTTCTGGCGCCGCTGGCACATGACCATGACGCGCTTCTTCAGCATCTATGTGTTCACCCCGATGGCGAGCTGGCGGGTGCGCAACGTCGTCATCCACGACGACCGCCGCATGCTGCGATTCCTCAATGCGACCGCGGCGCCGGCCATCTACACATTCGCGCTGGCCGGCCTGTGGCATGGGGCGGGCTGGACCTTCGTGGCGTTCGGGCTGCTTCACGGCGTGGCCCTCGCCGTCAATCACGGCTGGCGCGAGTGGAGCCTTCCCGCCCTGCCGAAGCCGCTCGCCTGGGGCCTGACGATGGCCGTCGTCATCGCCGGAATGGTCCTGTTTCGGTCCGACAGCCTGGCGGCCGCCGGCACCATCCTGGCGGCGCTCGCCGGGATCGGCGGCGTCGGTCCTGCGCCTGCTCCGCTCGGTCCTGCCGCCGTGCGCGAAGCCGGCGCCCTGGTCGCCGTATTGGGCGCGATCGTGCTGCTCGCTCCGAACACGCAGCAGCTGATGCGCGGATACAGATATTGGCACACCTCCGATCCGACGCCGGAGGCGGATCCGGTGCAGGCCCGGGCCTGGCCCGTCTGGCGGCCATCGCGGGCATGGGCGGCCGTGACCGCCGTCCTGTTCGTGCTGGCGATCAGCGCCATGGGCGGCGCGGCGGCGCGCTTGTACGACTTCTAGAGCATGATCCGGCGAAGTGGCCACTACTTGGCCGAATAAGGCCTGTCCCGGACTCGATCCGGGATCATGCGGCACAAAGAGAAGGAGAGCAGGATCGATTCGATCTGAAGCGATCTTGCTCTAGCGGACATCGTCACGATCGTCGCATCATCCCGGATCAGGTCCGCAATATGCCCTGGTCGACGAAGTCGCCGCCAGATTCGGACCTTTTAGTTCTGAGCAACTATTCAGCGTTATCGTCACGCTGCGCCTCGTGGATTGACGACATGGCTTCGAATTCTCCGACTGCCCCTATTGTGCCGTCGGCCTCTCCTCACGAAGGCGATCGCCAAGTCGTCGAGGCCCTGGATGGCATCGCCAACGGCTTCGTGCTTTTCGACGGCGACGACCGCCTCGTCCTAACCAACCAGAAATTCAAGGCTTTTTATCCCCGTCTGGCAGACCGGATCGCGCCCGGCCTCAGCTTTCGCGACCTGATTCAGGCCCAGCTCTCGCTTGGCCACGTGCTGCCTGCGCCGCGTTCCGCCGACGAATACTTGCAATGGCGCGTCGCGCTCGTGAACAACCAGGAGAAGAGCCACGACGTCCAGCTCGATACCGGCCGCTGGCTGCGCATCAGCGACCGCCGGATGAGCAACGGCGGCATCGTCGGCATCCACATGGACATCACCGAGCTCAAGCAGCGCGAGGAGGAGCTGAAGGCCAAGAACCTTCATTTCGACACCGCCTTGAACAACATGAGCCACGGGCTCTGCATGTTCGGCGCCGACCAGACGCTGATCGTCTGCAACAGCCGCTACCTCGATCTGTATGGATTCTCGGCCGCCGTCGTGAAGCCGGGCATCAAGCTGCGGCAAATCATGGAATACAGCGTCCTGATCGGCAATTACCGGCCGGAGGACGCGCAGCGTGCCATCACCGACCGCCCGACCCATGCTGCGCTCAGGGAGCAGGCGGTGCTCCACGAGCAGCTGCGTGATGGCCGCATCATCGCGGTGACGCACCGCCCCATGCCGGGCGGCGGCTCGATCGCCACTTACCAGGACGTCACCGAGCAGAAGCGGGCCGAGGCACAGATTCATCACATGGCGCACCACGATGCGCTGACCGGCCTGCCCAATCGGCTGCTGTTCCGCGACCGCATGGAGCAGGCGCTGGCGCGCGTGCGCCGCAACGGCGAGATCATTGCCGTGCTGTTCGTCGACCTCGACCATTTCAAGGATGTCAACGATACGCTTGGCCACGCGGTCGGCGACGCCCTTCTCCAGCAGGTCGCCGAGCGCATCAAGTCAGTTTTGCGCGAGGTCGACACGGTCGCCCGCCTCGGCGGCGACGAGTTCGCGATCGTCCAGGCCGACATTCGCCAGCCCGACGACGCGAGCATGCTGGCGCAGCGGCTCATCGAGCTTCTGAGCGAGCAATATGCGGTCAACAATCATCAGGTCGCCATCGGAGCCAGCGTCGGGATCGCCGTCACCTCGCCGGACATGTGCGATCCGGACCTGCTCCTGAAGAACGCCGATATGGCGCTTTACCGTGCCAAATCCGACGGGCGCGGCATCTACTGCTTCTACGAGGGCGAGATGGATGCCCGCGTTCACGCGCGTCGCACCTTCGAGAACGACCTTCGCGCCGCCGTCTCCAAAAACCAGCTCGAGCTCTTCTACCAGCCGCTCGTCAACCTCAAGCCGGGTGGTCTGTGCGGCTTCGAGGCGCTGTTGCGCTGGCGTCACCCGCGCCGCGGCATGGTCTCGCCGATGGAGTTCATTCCCTTCGCCGAGGAGACGGGCCTGATCGTTCCGATCGGCGAATGGGTGCTCCAGCAGGCCTGCGCCGAGGCGGCGACGTGGCCGGAGCCCCTCGTCGTCGCCGTGAACCTCTCCTCGGCCCAGTTCAAGAGCCGCCATCTTCTGGCGACCGTCACCAACGCCTTGCGCAGCGCCGGCCTGGCGCCGCATCGGCTCGAGCTCGAGATCACCGAGTCGGTCCTTCTTCAGGAAGGCGAGATGACGCTGTCGACGCTGCACCAGCTCAAGGAGCTCGGCGTGCGCATCGCCATGGACGACTTCGGCACCGGCTACTCGTCCTTGAGCTATCTGCGCAGCTTCCCCTTCGACAAGATCAAGATCGACCGCACCTTCATCAAGGACGTGGGCGAGAGCGCGAACTCGGAATCGATCGTGCGCGCCGTCCTCAACCTCGCCAAGAGTCTGGGCATCGCCTGCAACGCCGAGGGCGTCGAAACGGCGACGCAGCTCGATTATCTGCGCTCGGAGGGATGCGCCGAGGTGCAGGGCTTCTATTTCAGCCGCCCGCGCCCCGCGAGCGACGTGGCCGACATGATCCGCGAGATCGGCAGCCGCGTGACGCGCTGACGCGGGACGAGGCTTAACTCGAGACCCGGCTCGAATCGCGCTCCAGGCTCTTTCGGACGACCCGGCGCAGCATGCGCGACAGATCCTCCGCGGCATAGGGCTTGTGCAGCAGCTCGAAGCCGTGGCGGCTCTCCTGCGCGAGCACCTCGCTGTAGCCGGAGGTGAGCACGACGGGCAGGCTTGGATACAGGCGCCGGATCTCGCGCCCGAGCTCGACCCCGTTCATGCCGGGCATGACCACGTCCGAGAACACCGCGTCGAAGCCGTCCGCCTCGGACAGGATGCTGAGCGCTTCTTCTGCGTTGGCCGCCCAGGTTGTTTCATAGCCGAGGTCCTGAAGGAGCTGGGTCGAGAAGGTGCCGACCTCGGCATTGTCTTCGACGACGAGCACGCGCCGGCCGTGGCCGCTCGCCAGTGTCGGGCTCCCGCGTGCGTCCGACGGTGCGCCGACCGCCATCCGGTCGGAGCGCGGCAGGTAAAGCGTGAAGGTGGTGCCGCGGCCGACCTCGCTCTCGACCACGACGTCGCCGCCCGACTGCCGGGCGAAACCGTAGACCTGGGAGAGGCCGAGGCCGGTGCCCTTGCCGACCTCCTTCGTCGTGTAGAACGGCTCGAAGATATGCGGCAGCTTGTCCGGCGGGATGCCAGAGCCCGTATCGGTGAGCGAAACCGCCACGAACCGGCCGGGGCTGCCGCTATGACCGCGGACTCCCGGCCTTCCGTCCTCTTCCGCGATCCTGATCGTGAGGCGCCCTTCGCCGTTCATGGCGTCGCGT
>DATBIR010000088.1:0-25445 GCA_036556825.1 Beijerinckiaceae bacterium | reverse complement strand
GCGGTTCGGTCGCAAAGGGAATGCGGGATCTTTTCGGAAGGGACGTTCCTGATAGCGATCGGGGCCACGATCCTGCTTGCGGCTCTGATTGCCACCGTCGTCCTGTAGGAAGGCGCGCCGGGGGCCTGAGAGAGCACCAAGCCGCCGGCCGCAAAAGGCCGACGACACGGACGGTGCAGCGGCTTGACAAGCCTGGACGATGGTCGGTCAAGTCGCGCGCGTCGGCAAACAAGCAAATATGGCCGACCGGAGGAAATGATGAACTTCAAACTTTATTCCGCGGCTCTGCTCGCCTTTGCGCTCGGTCCCTTCGCAGCCAACGCGCAGGTATCTGACAACACGGTCAAGATCGGCATCCTGAACGACCAGTCGGGCGTCTATGCGGATTTTGGCGGCAAGTGGTCCGTCGAGGCCGCCCAGATGGCGGTGGCCGATTTCGGCGGCAAGGTGCTCGGCGCGCCGGTCGAGATCGTCAGCGCCGATCATCAGAACAAGCCGGACGTGGCCTCCAACCTGGCGCGTCACTGGTACGACGTCGAGAATGTCGATGCCATCATGGAGCTGACGACGTCATCTGTGGCGCTGGCCGTGCAGCAGCTGTCGAAGGACAAGAAGAAGATCAACATCGTCACCGGCGCGGCGACGACGGACCTCACCGGCAAGGCGTGCACGCCATACGGCTTCCATTGGGCCTACGACAACCGGGCGCTCGCGGTCGGTACGGGCGGCGCCCTCGTCGAACAGGGCGGCAAGAGCTGGTTCTTCATCACGGCCGACTACGCCTTCGGCCACTCCCTCGAGGCGGAGACCTCTCGCTATGTGAGCTCGAAGGGCGGCAAGGTGCTCGGCGCCGTTCGGCACCCGTTGAGTGCTCCCGACTTCTCGTCATTTCTCCTGCAGGCGCAAGGATCGAAGGCCCAGGTCATCGGCCTCGCCAATGCCGGCCTCGACACGTCGAACTCGATCAAGCAGGCGGCCGAGTTCGGCATCGTCCAGGGCGGGCAGCGCCTCGCTGCACTGCTGTTCACCCTGGCCGAGGTGCACGGCCTCGGGCTCAAGGCCGCCCAGGGCCTGGTGCTGACCGAGGGCTATTACTGGGACCTCGATGATGCGACCCGGGCCTTCGCCAAGCGTTTCATGGAGAAGACCGGCCGCATGCCCAACATGGTCCATGCCGGCACCTATTCGGCGGTCACGCAATACCTCAAGGCCGTGCAGGCCGCCCGCACGGACGAGACCGAGGCCGTCGCCAAGAAGCTTCACGAGATGCCGGTCGAGGACTTCTTCGCCAAGAAGGGCAAGGTTCTCGCCAACGGCCGCATGGTCCACGACATGTATCTGTTCGAGGTGAAGAAGCCGGGCGAGTCGAAAGGCCCCTGGGATTACTACAAGCACCTCAGCACGGTCCCGGGGGATGTCGCCTTCGCGTCCGTGCAGGAGAGCGGCTGCCAGATGAACCACTGACGACGACCGCATGATCCGGCAAAAGCCTGCCCCCGGACTTGATCCCGGGGTGGGCTCCACTTCTCCGAGACAGTCATGCTGTACACATAAGAGCATGATCGATCCAATCCGGAATCGATCAGCTCGAGGGGTAACGGTACGATCTGCCTTCCGCCGTCGACGGCACGCCCCGTCGCGAGACCGTCGTCTGTCCCCATGCATAATGGTTCGTTAACCGCAACACGCGTTCGGCAGGGTCTCGGGCCAAGCGTAAGACTTTAGCCAATCTCGGTCTGTAGTCTCGTGCCGTGCGTAGGCCAGCCTTGCGCCTTCCCCGGCAGGCCAGTCAGCTCACCCCTACGATTAATCGAGCATGCAATTTTATGCGCAAGACGCGGCTCCTGATTGTCGATGACATTCCCGACAACCGGACGATCCTCAGCAGGCGGCTCGAGCGCCGCGGCTTTGAGGTCGTCGAAGCGGATGGCGGTCGCAGCGCCCTCGATCTCATCAGCCGTGAGGCTTTCGACCTCGTTCTGCTCGATATCCTGATGCCCGATCTCGACGGGCTGGAGGTGCTCAAGCTCATTCGTGCCGAGCACACACCGTCCGCCTTGCCGGTGATCATGGTCACGGCAAGGACGGAGAACACCGACGTCGTGAAGGCGCTGGAGCTCGGCGCCAACGACTACCTCACGAAACCGGTGGACTTTGCAATCGCACTGGCCAGGGTGCAGACCCAGGTCGCACGAAAGCACGCCGAGGACGAGCTGCGCCGCGCACATTCCCAGCTTCGGGCGCATGTTCGACAGCTCGAGGAAGCCCTGGCCGAGCGCGATAGGTCCGAAGCTCGCGTCGAGCACTTGTCTCGACACGATGATCTGACGGGGCTCGGCAATCGCGCTGTACTGCACGAGCATCTCGCGCGCGCGATGAAGCGCGTCGAGACTGACGCCGACCGCTTCGCCCTGCTCTGCCTGGACGTAAACCAGTTCAAGGCGGTCAACGACACGTGCGGCCACGAGGCCGGCGATCAGCTTTTGCGGCTGGTGGCGGAGCGAGTGCAGGGCTGCGTCTCGTACCGCGATACCGTCGCGCGGCTGGGCGCCGATGAATTCGCCATTATCGCGGCCGAGGCAGGCACCCCGGATGCCGCGGGGGCATTGGCTCATCGAATCCTGTCGGCGATTGCGGAGCCTTGCGAAATCGGCGGCCTGCAGCTCGTCGTGACCTGCAGTATTGGCGTCTCGCTTGCGCCCGCGGACAGCACCGATCCCGATACCCTGTTCAGGAACGCCGAGATGGCGCTGGCCGGCGCAAAAAGCGAGGGCCGCAATCGGGTTCAGTTCTTCGAGCCGATGATGAACGCCCGAGCGCAAGCGCGGCGGTTTCTCGAGCTCGACCTGCGCAAGGCGCTTGGGGCGGGCGACTTCGAGCTTGTCTATCAGCCGCTCTACAACCTGAAGCTCGCGGCCATCACGGGATTTGAAGCCCTCTTGCGCTGGAACCATCCTGAGAAAGGCTTGATCTCCCCGAGCGACTTCATTCCGGTCGCCGAGGAAAGCGAGCAGATTCTGGCCCTGGGCGATTGGGTGCTGAGGCAGGCCTGCGAGGAAGCTGCGCATTGGCCCGACGACATCAAGGTCGCAGTGAATGTCTCGGCGGTTCAGTTTCGTCGCGGCACGCTGGCGCAGACGGTCATCTCCGCCCTGGCGGCAGCCAGACTTTCCCCGGACCGCCTGGAACTGGAACTTACGGAAACGGCTCTTCTGAGCAATCGTGAGCAAGCCTCGGCGGTCATCGACCAGCTCCGTTCGCTCGGCGTTCGGATCAGCATCGACGACTTCGGCACCGGCTATTCAAGCCTGAGCTATCTCAGAAGCTTGCCGCTGAACAAGATCAAGATCGACAAGAGCTTCGTCCACGATCTGTCGCAGGCCAGTGAAAGCCTTGCCATCATACGGGCCATCACGAGCCTTGCCGAGAGCCTGAAAGTGTCCACGACGGCAGAAGGTGTGGAGACGGAAGCTCAACTCGACTTGCTGCGCGGCGAGGGGTGTACCGAGGTTCAAGGCTTCTTCATCGGAAGGCCCATGCCCAGAGCCGATGTTCGGCATCTCATTCATCGGGCTCGCGCAGCTGCAAAGAGGACGGCGTGATACACCACCCGTCAGCAATCCTTGTCCTCGCGACGGGACGCCCTTGATCTCGGAAAGGCGCTTCCGAGGCGGTTCGGCTTTGAGATCATCGATCGGGCGCATCGTGGACCCTATGCGGCCCCAAAAAGCTGCGCTGGCATGGCGGTTAGCCCCACGCCTCACCACATGACTCACTGAACTGAACGAGGAATTTTGGAGCGGGCGAAGGGATTCGAACCCTCGACCCCAACCTTGGCAAGGTTGTGCTCTACCCCTGAGCTACACCCGCGCTCCGTGGCGCTCGTCGCGCCTGCGAGGCGCTTCATGTGCCTCAACGGCGGCGACATTGCAAGAGGGCGCGACACGCTCGCATGCTGTCGGGGAACGAAGCCGGCGCCACGATACCCGCGCGCTTGCCTTGAGTCGGGGCGGCGGCGCGGCTAAGACAGGCGCCTTCCAGCCCTTCTTGTCATATGTCCGCCACCCCGACCGACCTCTTTGCCTGCTTCGCAAGGCTCGGCATCGACACCGAGACGTTCGAACATCCGCCCGTCTTCACGGTGGCCGAATCGCGCTCGATCAAGGCGACGATTCCGGGCGGCCATTCGAAGAATCTGTTCCTCAAGGACAAGAATGGCCGCATCTTCCTGGTCGTGGCCCGCGACGAAACCCGCATCGACCTGAAAAAGCTGCACGAGGCGATCGGCGCATCGGGCCGCCTCTCTTTCGGCTCGCCCGACCTGCTGCGCGAGACGCTCGGCGTCGAGCCGGGCTCGGTCACGCCCTTCGCCCTTATCAACGATGCGCAGAGGCGCGTTGCCGTGGTGCTCGACGCCAGCCTGATGGCGTTTGAACGCGTCAACTTCCATCCGCTGGTCAATTCCATGACCACGACCATCGGGCGCGAGGATTTTTTCGCATTCCTGCGCGCCACCGGCCATGAGGCGCAGGTCATGCGCTTGCCTGAGCCGGCCGCCGAGCCTGGAGCCGATTCCGTTCACGCGGAATCGGCTCTAGGCTTGAAATAAGAGGCACTTTCTTCGGCGAAGCGGGATCCGCTTCGCCGGGAAATGCCCTAGCCAGAGCGCGGCAGTCGTCCCATCTTGAGGCTGCCGCCAGGACAGTTCGAGGTTGCCATGCTCGCCGAAAGCCCGCCCGTGCAAGACGACGTGATCAAGGACACGACGACGGCCAACTTCCGCCAGGACGTGATTGCCGAATCGGCGCGCCAGCCCGTGCTGGTCGACTTCTGGGCGCCGTGGTGCGGCCCATGCAAGCAGCTCACGCCCGTGCTCGAGAAGGCCGTCAAGGCCGCCGGCGGCAAGGTCAAGCTCGTCAAGATGAACATCGACGAGCATCCTCAGATCGCCGGCCAGCTCGGCATCCAGTCCATTCCGGCGGTGATCGCCTTCACCAAGGGCCAGCCGGTCGACGGCTTCATGGGCGCCTTGCCGGAGGGCCAGGTCAAGGGATTCATCGAGCGGCTGGTCGGCCCGGTCGGCGACGATGGCGCCGACGAGCTGCTCAAGGAGGCCGAGACCAGAGCCGCTGCCGGCGACGCGAGCGGCGCCGCCGAGCTCTACGCGGCCGTGCTCGCCCAGGACCCGGAGAACACCGCCGCGCTGGCGGCACTGGCCAAGCTGCATCTCGATCTCGGCGATATCGAGGGCGCCAAACGCTTCCTCGACATGGCGCCCGAGGCCAAGGCGAACGACGCGGCCATTGCCGGGGCCCGGGCCGCCATCGAGCTGGCGGAGCAGGCGTCCTCGCTCGGCGATCTTGGCGAGCTCGAGCAGCGCGTCGCCGCCAACCCGCTCGATCATCAGGCACGCTTTGACCTGGCGCTGGCGCTGAACGCCGGCGGCAAGCGCGACGAGGCGCTCGACCATCTCGTCGAGATCGTGCGGCGCGATCGCAACTGGAACGAGGACGGCGCGAGAAAGCAGCTGCTGCAGCTGTTCGAGGCCTGGGGTCCGATGGACGAGATGACCATCGTCGGACGGCGCAAGCTGTCGTCCGTTCTGTTCTCCTAAGGCATGAGCCGGCGAAGTGGTCACCGGTTCGCCGAAGAAGATCATGCGACTCGAAGAATTGAGCTTGATCGCTTCGACCTGAAGCGATCACGCTCTGAGGAGCAACGGCAGACTTCGCGGGGGCTCGCGATGAGCATGAACGCGGTTTACCGGGGGCCGGCGGATTGTCCCGCCATCATCCCCGTCTTCCCTTTGGCTGGCGCATTGCTTCTTCCGCGCGGGCAGATGCCCCTCAACATCTTCGAGCCGCGTTACGTGGCGATGATCGATGCGGCGCTCAGGGGTGAACGCGTCGTCGGCATGATCCAGCCGGATGCGGAAGACGACACCGGGGCGGCCCCCAAGCTCTATCACGTGGGCTGCGCGGGCCGCATCACGCAATTCGCGGAGACCGGCGACGGCCGCTATCTGATCACGCTTGTCGGCATCGCGCGCTTCCGGCTCGTGGACGAGCTCGCGGCGACCACGCCCTATCGCCAATGCCGCGTCAGCTACGAGCCGTTCGTCGCCGATTTCCTGGCGCGCGCCGGCGAGGACGAAGTCGACCGCCCCGGCGTGCTGCGCGCCTTGCGCGATTTCGTCGAGGCAAACGATCTCAAGGTCGACTGGCGCGGCATCGAGCAGGCCCCCAACGAGGCGCTCGTCAACGCGCTCTGCATGATGAGCCCGTTCGGCCCGCGCGAGAAGCAGGCGCTGCTCGAAGCCCCGGATCTCAAGACCCGTGCCGAGGCGCTGATCGCGCTCACCGAGATCGAGCTTGCGCGTGACGACGAGGGTTCCGAGCCGACGCTGCAATAATGGAAGGTTTAGACATGGCTGATCAGACGCCTCCACCGGTCGAAGCGACGCGCATCGACCCGAAGCTGCTCGAGATTCTCGTCTGCCCCTTGACCAAGGGCCCGCTCGACTACGACGCCGCCCGCCAGGAATTGGTCAGCCGGCAGGCCAGGCTCGCCTATCCGATCCGCGACGGCATTCCGATCATGCTGCCGGAAGAGGCGCGCCCCCTGACGGACTGAGCTTGATCCGGCGAAGCGGCCGCCACGTCGGCGAACCGGACCCGCTTCGCCGGAACCGCTCTGGTCATCTCGCCGGCGACGCGGGAGAGGCGGCTCACCCCTGCTCGATTGCCTCGGCGAGCGCGACCGTGCGGCGCGCCATATCGGCATGCATGCGCTCGACCATGCGTCCATCGAGGGCGATGACGCCCTTGGTCTGGTTCTCCGGCCGGTCGAAGGCGGCGATGATGGCGCGTGCCGCGGCAACCTCCTCCGGGCTCGGGGCAAAAACCTCGTTGGCGATCGCCACCTGGTTGGGGTGGATCAGCGTCTTGCCGTCGAAACCGAGATCGCGCCCCTGTTCGCATTCGGCGCGGAATCCGGCCTCGTCGCCGAGCGCGTTGTAGACGCCGTCGAGGATGTCGATGTCGTGCGCCCGCGCCGCCGCCACCGCGGTCGCGAGGTAGGAGAGGATCGGCCACCGACCGGCGACCTGGCGGGCCCGGGTCTCCTTGGCAATGTCGTTCGTTCCCATGACGAGGCAGGCGAGACGGGCGATGCCGTCGCGAGCGACGCTCGCGATCTCGTCGCAGTGGAGAATGGCCAGGGGGGTCTCGACCATGGCCCAGACGCGCAGGCTCTCGGGCGCGCCGATGCGGCGCAGCCGATGGCCGAGGGCGCTGAGCGTCTCCGCGTCCGAGACTTTCGGCACCAGGACCGCATCCGCACCGGCCTGGGCCGCGGCCGCGACGTCGTCGTCGCTCCAGGGCGTGTCCGGCGCGTTGACGCGCACCACCACCTCGCGACGACCGAAGCCGCCCTGGCGGACGGCGGCGGCGACCTGCGCGCGCGCGGCTTCCTTCGCCTCCGGCGCGACCGCGTCCTCGAGATCGACGATGATGGCGTCGACGGGCAGGGTGCGCGCCTTCTCGAGCGCGCGGGCATTCGAGCCGGGCATATAGAGGACGCTGCGGCGCGGACGAATGTCTGGCATAGGATGACCTCTCTTGTCTGCGCCGGTTTACTCGGCCACGACCGCATTGCGCTAGACATGATGAGCGACCGATGAGCTGGATTGCAGGAGTCGACGGCTGTCGGGGTGGCTGGATCGCCGTGTTCATGCGCGTTGACGGCAGCGAGCCTCCGCGCTGTCGCATTGTGCGCCACCTCGCCGACGTCGTGGACGGGGCGGAAGCTCCCGCGATCGTGGCCGTCGACATTCCCATCGGCCTGCCGGATCGCATCGAGGGGCCGGGCCGCATCGCCGAGCAGGCGGTGCGCAACCTTATCGGCGAGCGCCAGTCGTCGGTATTCTCCATTCCCGCCCGCGCGGCCGTTTACGAGTCCACCTATGCCGCTTCATGCGCGCTGGCGCTCGCGACATCGATGCCGCCGCGCAAGGTCTCGAAGCAGGGTTTCATGATTTTCCCGAAGATCCGCGAGGTGGACGCGCTGCTGCGCGCCCGCCCGGATCTCGCGTCCCGTGTCTTCGAAGTCCACCCCGAAGTGGCGTTCTGGAGCTTGAACGGCGAGCATCCCCTCGCCCAGCCAAAAAAGGTGAGGGGCCGGCCCAGTGAATCCGGACTGCAGTTGCGCAGGCGTCTTTTGCGGGCGGCAGGCCTGCCGCAAGCCCTGGTCGATGCGCCAGCGCCGGGCGGCGCCGGGGCGGACGACTATATCGATGCGTTGGCCGCCCTCGTCGTCGCGCGTGAGATCGAAGGGAAGAGAGGGCGATCTTTCCCGGAGCCGCCGGACCGCGACAGCCACGGCCTTCCGGTGGCAATCTGGACGCTGCGTCCAGACAACATGCCCGAGACGATGACCCACACATCGCCACTCGTATCCCGCGACGACATTCGCGCCGCCGACCGGCGCATCGGCGCGTATATCCGCCGCACGCCCGTCATGCGCCTGGCGCCGGGCGCCTTCGGCCACGACGGCCCGATCAGCCTCAAGCTCGAGTTCCTGCAGCATGCCGGCTCCTTCAAGCCGCGCGGCGCCTTCAACACCCTGCTGTCGCAGCCTCTTCCGCCGGCCGGCGTCGCGGCGGCATCCGGCGGCAACCACGGCGCCGCGGTCGCCTATGCGGCGCGGCAACTCGGCTTGCCGGCGCGCATTTTCGTGCCCGAAATATCGAGCCCGGCCAAGATTGCCGTGATCCGCTCGCATGGAGCCGAGGTCGTCATTGGCGGCGCGCGCTATGCCGATGCGCAGGAAGCCTGCGACCGCCACGTCGCCGGGAGCGGCGCGCTGCGCGTCCACCCCTTCGCCGCACCGGCCACGATCGCCGGCCAGGGCACGATCGGGCTCGAATGGGAGGCGCAGGATCCGGACCTCGACACCGTGCTCGTGGCGGTGGGCGGCGGCGGCCTGATCGCCGGCCTGGCGACCTGGTGGGCAGGTCGGGTCAAAGTCGTCGGCGTCGAGCCCGAGGGCTCGCGCGCCCTTCATGCGGCGCTCGCCGCCGGCGGACCGGTCGATGTCGACGTCCATTCCGTCGCGGCGGACTCGCTCGGCGCCCGCAACGTCGGAGAGATCGTCTTCGCGACCTGCCGCGACACGGTCGATCACGTGGAGCTCGTCGCCGATGCCGCGATCACGGCGGCGCAGCGCATGCTGTGGCGCGACTTCCGCATCGCCGTCGAACCGGGCGGCGCGGCCGCCCTCGCGGCGCTTGTCTCGGGCGCCTACCGGGCGCGCTCCGGCGAACGCCTGGGAGTTCTGCTGTGCGGGGCCAATGTCGACCTGCACGAGCTCGCCGCGATCGCCGCGGCATGACCGCATCGGACATATGGCCGCACCGCTCCTGCACGACCGCAGCCAGGCCGGATTGACTTGCAGCGCCTTTCCACGCATCGGTCGCTCCCTGTGTGACAAGGCAGCCCTCGTTGTTCCCGGAACGGCTCACAGCTGGTTATCGCTCTTTTCTCGGTGAACGCCTTCCGCGCGAACGCAGCCGCTATGCGGCGCTCGCGGAAAGCGGGCAGCGGCCGGAGACCATGATCATCGGCTGTTGCGATTCACGCGTGTCGCCGGAGGTGATCTTCGACGCCAGCCCCGGTGAATTGTTCGTCGTGCGCAACGTCGCCAATCTCGTGCCGCCCTACGCGCCGGACAGCAACTACCACGGCACCAGCGCGGCCCTCGAATTCGCCGTGCAGGCTCTCGGCGTAAAGCACATCGTCGTCCTCGGTCATGCCCATTGCGGCGGCATCCGAGCCTTCGTCGACGAGGCGGCGCCGCTCTCGCCCGGCGACTTCATCGGCAAGTGGATGACGATGATCGCACCGGCCGCCGAGCGGCTCGGCGCCCCGGGCCGGGACATGGCGGACTATCTGGTCCGCCTCGAGCGCGTCGCCATCGAACAGAGCCTGAGCAACCTGATGAGCTTTCCATATGTGCGGCAGCGCGTGGAGGCAGGACGGCTCGAGCTGCACGGCGCCTATTTCGGGGTCGCCACCGGCGTGCTGCTGGTGCGCGACCCCGTCGACGGCAGCTTCGCGCCGGTCGCCGAACCGCGGGCGCGGCGGCGATCGGTCGGACGGGCCGAGGGATCAGAAGGTTAAACGCGCCTTAACTCCATCCCCCTAGGTTTGAGCCGAGGCTGGCTAAGCAGGCTTTCGGAACTCCGCACGCGCCTCGGCACCTGCGGCCTCCGAAAACCTGCAGCAACCTAAACCCTTGCAGGTTTGCGGTGGCCGGAATCTGTGTTCCGGCCACCACAAACCTGCTTAGGCCTCGGACCCCTTTGCCATGCGCACGATCCGCCGCTCGTCATCGCCATTCGACAATCTGTCAGACGCCCTGCGCGAGTTCGCGCGGCGGCGCGCCGTCGAGTTGCTCGGATTCGGGCTTGTGGTCGCTGCCGGCGCGGTCACCGTCGCGCTGGCAACCTGGTCGGTCAACGATCCGAGCTTCAACCATGCCACCCGGGCGCCCGTGCGCAACGCGCTGCATTATCCCGGCGCGGTCGTGGCCGATCTCGCCATGCAGCTGTTCGGGTTGGGTTCGATCGCGATTCTGATCCCGCTCGCCCTGTGGGGCTGGCGGCTCATGCGCGTCGGCCGCCTCGAGCGCCTGCAGCTGCGGTTTGCCCTGTGGGTCGTCGGCGCCGGGGCGGCGATGGCCATGGCGAGCGCCCTGCCGTTGACGGCGCGCTGGCCGCTTCCGACCGGGCTGGGCGGCGTGTTGGGCGACGCCGTGCTCTCGGCGGCCAAAGCCCTGACCGGCCTCTCGAGCGGGTCGGCGGCCGCGCCGCTCGGCCTCGGCTTTGCGGCGCTCGCGATTCTGTCCCTGACGGCCGCCTGCGGATTCGGCTTTGCCGAAGCGGAGGAGGACGAGGAGGCGGGCGTCCGCGAGCGCAAGCCGGCGCGGTCCAGCCGACGCGCCGAGGCGGAGGACGGCGACGACGGCCCGGCCGACGAAGAGCCGGGCTGGGCCATCGTCCTGCTGGGCGCGGTCGCGCATGCGGCCATGAGCATCAAGGCGGCGATCGCCCGCCGCCTCCAGGCCTGGCGCGCCGAGGACGACGACCTGGGGCAGGCGCTGGCCGGCGGCCGCGGCAAACGGCTGGTCCGCCATGATCCGTCCTTCGAAGATCGCGAGAGCGACGACGAGGACGAGGACGCGGAGGACGACGAAGGCGACGAAGAGGAAGGAGACGGGGACGAGGACGAAGAGGAGGAGGCTCCCGTTCCGGCCCGCCGCCGCGTCGCACCGCCTGCGCCGGCTGCGAAACAGACTCGCCGCGCGCCGCGCGAGGACTCCGCCGATGCCGGCAACGACGCATACGAGCTGCCTCCCCTTCAGCTCCTGGCCGAGCCGAAGAAATCGAGCGTGGCGACGATCGCGCCCGAAGCACTCGAGCAGAACGCCACGGTGCTCGAGGGCACGCTCGAGGATTTCGGCGTCAAGGGCGAGATCATCAACGTGCGCCCTGGCCCGGTGGTCACGCTGTACGAGCTCGAGCCGGCGCCGGGCACCAAGTCGTCGCGCGTGATTTCCCTGGCCGAGGACATCGCCCGCTCGATGAGCGCGGTGTCGGCGCGCGTGGCCGTGGTGCAGGGCCGCAATGCCATCGGCATCGAGCTGCCCAACCAGAAGCGCGAGACGGTCTTCCTGCGCGAGCTGCTCGATTCCGACGAGTTCGAAGGCACCAAGCAGAGCCTGGCGCTGTGCCTCGGCAAGACCATCGGCGGCGAACCGGTCATCGTGGACCTGGCCCGCATGCCGCACCTGCTCGTCGCCGGCACCACCGGCTCGGGCAAGTCGGTCGCCATCAACACCATGATCCTGTCGCTCATCTACCGGCTGACCCCCGAGGAGTGCCGACTGATCATGGTCGATCCGAAGATGCTCGAGCTGTCGGTCTACGACGGCATTCCGCATCTCCTCACGCCGGTTGTCACCGACCCGAAGAAAGCGGTCGTGGCCCTGAAATGGGCGGTGCGCGAGATGGAGGATCGCTACAAGAAGATGTCGAAGGTCGGCGTGCGCAACATCGACGGCTTCAACGCCCGCGTCAGCGAGGCGGCGGCGCGCGGCGAAGTGATCACGCGCAGCATCCAGACCGGCTTCGACAAGGTCACCGGGGAGGCCATCTACGAGGACGAGATCATGGATCTCGACCCCCTGCCCTATATCGTGGTGATCGTCGACGAGATGGCCGACCTCATGATGGTCGCCGGCAAGGATATCGAAGGCGCCATCCAGCGTCTCGCCCAGATGGCCCGCGCCGCGGGCATTCACGTCATTCTGGCGACGCAGCGCCCGTCGGTCGACGTGATCACCGGCACGATCAAGGCCAACTTCCCGACCCGCATCTCCTTCCAGGTCACGTCGAAGATCGACAGCCGCACGATTCTCGGCGAGATGGGCGCCGAGCAGCTGCTCGGTCAGGGCGACATGCTCTACATGGCCGGCGGCGGGCGCATCACGCGCGTCCATGGCCCCTTCGTCTCCGATGTGGAAGTCGAGAAGGTGGTCGCGCATCTCAAGACGCAGGGTCGCCCTGCCTATCTCGAGGCCGTGACGGCGGACGACGCCGAGGACGGCGGCGGCGCCGACAGCCCTGTCTTCGACCAGGGCGAGTTCGGGTCCGGCTCCGGCGACCTTTACGACCAGGCCATCGCCATCGTGCTCCGCGACAAGAAGGCCTCGACTTCGTACATTCAGCGGCGGCTGCAGATCGGCTACAACCGTGCCGCCTCGCTGATGGAGCGCATGGAGAATGAAGGCATCGTTGGGCCGGCCAACCACGCCGGCAAGCGCGAGATTCTGCTCGAAGGGGCCGGCGCCGACGACGAGTAGGCTTGCGGCAATAGCGGCAATAGTTGCATCGGCCGCCGCGCGCGTCGCACATTCGCCACAGGGCGCGGTTAGCCCGGCTCGATGCTGCATAAACGGGAATGCCTGATGACCTGCTGCCGGCGCGCCGCCCTGCTCGCGAGCGGCCTCGTTCTCGCCATCGCCGCCGCGCCCGGCCCTGCTCGCGCGCAGGGAGCGTGGTACGACTTCCTTCTCGGGCGCGATAAGCCGGCCCCGCAAAGCGCGCCACAGCCCCTGGCCCCGGCGCGTCCGGAGACGGGTCCGGCGACCGCTGCCAGACCCGTGCCCCTGCCGCCCAAGCGACCCGCGGCCACGACCACCGGGACCACCGTTGCGCAGGTGCCTGCGTCGCCGGCGGCGCAGCCGTTGCCGCCGGTGCCCGCACCGCAAGTGGCCACGGCGGCGGCCCCCGCGGCGCCTGCGGTTGCGGCCGGGCCGCTCACCGAAAAGCAGATCGTCGAGCGGGCGAACGGCTACTTCAACTCGATCAAGTCGCTCGTCGGCAACTTCGCCCAAATCGGCGGCGACGGCCGCCGCCTGACCGGCAACCTTTACCTGCACCGCCCGGGCAAGGTCCGCTTCGAATACGACAGCCCCGCCACCCTCGAGGTGATCGCCGACGGCACCTCGGTGGCGGTGCGCGACAGCAAGCTCGCGACGCAGGACATATATCCGATCGGCCAGACACCCTTGAAGTTCCTGCTGCGCGACCGCATCGAGCTCGGCCGCGATCTCAAGGTGACGGAAGCCGCCCCCGAAGCCGAGGGGGTGCGGATTTCGATCGAGGACCGCTCCACGCTCGGCGGCACGTCCAAGATCACGCTGTATTTCGACAAGGAGGTCACTGACCTGAGCCGGTGGCGGATCATCGATGCGCAAGGCTTCCAGACGACGGTCTCGCTCGCCAATCTCGAGCGCAACACGCCCGTCGATCAGCAGATGTTCAAGATCGAGTACCAGCGCCTGCCCAACGACCGCTAGCGCATGATCCGGCGGAGTGGATCCCGCTTCGCCGAAAAAATCATGTGGGGTCGATCAAGCTGAAGCGATCCTGCTCGCGCGCATCTGCGCGTTGTTGCGGGGCGCCGCTCCTGGTGCGATCGACGCCTCGGTCAGGTCTTCGCCCGCATCCGGACGGGATTCTTCGACTCGGGAACCCTCTGTTCTTTCGTCAACCATATGATGGTTCGGCGAGGCGGCATCCGCTTCGCCGGATCAATGCTTCAGCCCCATCCCTGCAAGATCACGCCGTGCGCCTCACCGTCACAACCTGGAACATCAACTCCGTCCGCTTTCGCATCTCGCAGGTCCGCCGTTTTCTGGCGGCCGCCAAGCCCGACGTGCTCTGCCTGCAGGAGACGAAGTGCCCCAACGACTGCTTCCCGCTCAAGAAGCTGCGTTCCTACGGCTACCCGCATATCATCCAGGTCGGGCAGAAGGGTTATAACGGCGTCGCCATTCTCTCGCGCTTTCCATTTGCCGAAACCGACGGAATGAAGTTTTGCGATCGCGACGACGCCCGCCATGTCGCCGTGCGACTTGGGCCCGACGCGGGCGCCGCAGCCGGGGTCACGATCCATAACTTCTATGTTCCGGCCGGCGGCGACACGCCCGATCCGGAGATCAACGCGAAATTCGCCCACAAGCTCGCCTTCCTGGACGAAATGCGCGGGTGGGGTTCGAGCGCCAGGCCGGCGGGCGCACCCGCGATCCTGGTCGGCGATCTCAATGTCGCGCCCCTCGAGCACGACGTCTGGAGTCACAAGCAGCTGCTCGATGTGGTGAGCCATACGCCGGTCGAGACCGAGGCTCTCGAGACGCTGCGCCAGGAGGCGGGCTGGATCGACGCCGCACGGCATCTCACGCCCGAGCCGCAGAAGATCTACACGTGGTGGAGCTACCGCTCACCGGACTGGCGCACCGCCGACAAGGGCCGGCGCCTCGATCATATCTGGCTCTCGCCCGACCTTGCCGGGACCTTGCGCGGCGTGGACGTCGCGCGCGCGACGCGCGGCTGGACACGGCCGTCCGACCACGTGCCGGTGACCGCGACCCTCGAACTTTGAGGACTGCTCCATCTCCCGCCTGCGCGAGAGGCCGTTAGGCCTCGACCGCCTCGAGACGGCGGCGCACGCGCTCAAGCCCTTCGGTGAGACCGGCAAGATCCTCGCTCAACGACTGATAGAGCGTCCCGGCGGACCTGGGAAATTCCTCGAGCACGCGGCGCAGCAGCGTCGGAGAGATGCGCATCACCGTCGTCTCGTCGCAGGCGGTCGCCGTCGCCGGTCGCGGCGTGCGCAGGAACAGTGCCATATGGCCGACCAGCGCTCCGGGCTCGGCTATGAAGGGCTGGCCATTGACCTCGCCACCTTCGAGCGCAAGGGCTCCGCGAATGACGATATAGGCGCCGTCGGAGCGGTCGCCTTTCTTGAACAGCACCTCGTCGCGTCGCAGGTTGCGTGTCTCGGACGCGAAGGCGAGCAGGCGCACGGCCTCGGGCTCGAGCAGCCCGAACAGAGGCGCCTTGGTGAGAATCGTGACGTCGCTTTCGAGAGCCATGCGCCTGCGCTGCGAATCTTACGGCATCAGCTTGTAGCCGCCGGGCTCGGTCACGAGAAGGCGCGCGCTCGACGGGTTGTTCTCGATCTTCTGGCGCAGCCGGTAAATATGTGTCTCGAGCGTATGCGTCGTGACGTTGGCGTTGTAGCCCCACACTTCCGAAAGCAGCGTGTCGCGGCTCACCACCTTCTGTCCGGCGCGGTAGAGATAGCGCAGGATGGCCGTCTCCTTTTCCGTGAGCTTGAGCTTGGAGCCCTTCTCGTTGACGAGAAGCTTGGCGCCCGGCCGAAAGGTGTACGGACCGATGCGGAAGATGGCGTCCTCGCTCGCCTCGTGTTGCCGGAGCTGGGCGCGGATGCGCGCCAGCAGCACGGCGAACTTGAACGGCTTGGTGACGTAATCGTTGGCGCCGGCGTCGAGCCCGAGCACCGTGTCGGCGTCGCTGCCTTGCCCGGTGAGCATGATGATTGGCCCGCGGAAGCCGTTGCGTCGCATCTGGCGCACGGCTTCGCGGCCGTCCATGTCGGGCAGCCCCACATCCATGATCACGAGATCGATGCGCTCGTCTCTCACCAGCTCGGCCGATTCGGCCGCCGTGCTCGCCGTCAGCACGTCGAACTCGTCATAAAGGCGAAGCTGTTCGGCGAGGGTGTCCCGCAAATCCTGGTCGTCGTCGACGACGAGGAGCTGGCAAGCATTCGACATGTGGCAATCGGGCCCTGACGCAAGGAACTGAAACATGTCCGGTCTAGATTAGTCATCCTGACCTTGACAACAAGGGACGGGTCAAGCCCGTCCACCGTGCCATGAAACGTAGCACATTCGACATTATCCGCGTCTTCCGCTCGCCGCTCGACCATCGCCGCGGCCGCCTTGTTGCCGGGCCGCTGACCATCCCGTGCAGCCTCGGCCGCGCCGGAACCCGCCGCGACAAGCGCGAGGGCGACGGCGCCACGCCCCTCGGGCGGTTTCGCGTCCTCGGGTGTTTCTACCGTCCTGACAAGGGCTTACGGCCGCGGACCAAGCTTCCCATGGCGGCCATCCGGCCCGCCGACGGCTGGTGCGACGACCCCGGCGACCGACGCTACAACCAGCCGGTGCCCCTGCCCTACCCTGCCCGGCACGAGCGCATGTGGCGCGACGACCATCTCTACGACATCGTCGTCGATATCGGCTGCAACCGCGGCCCCGTCGTCAGGGGGCGCGGCAGCGCCATTTTCATGCACCTTGCGCAACCGGGCTTCGCCCCGACGGAAGGCTGCGTCGCCGTCGCTCCGGCCGCGATGCGGCGTCTCCTCGAGCGCATCGGGCCGCAGACCCGCATCGAAATCGCGGGCTGAGGTCCCCGGGGCCTGGCGGTCGAGGCCGGTTCGCAAGCCGGGTCATAAATGAATCGGCCCCGGCGAGGGCCGGGCCGGGATGGCGGAGCGTGATCGCCTTCGATGGGCGCGACCGCGCCCAAATCCTGCGTCCTAGGCTGCAGCGGCCGCCCAATTCGGCTGATTGATCGTCTGCCGGGGCGCCATCAGCCACGAGAGGCAGCTGCCCAGGAAGAAGCGGATGCGGCCTTGCGCGAACTCGGCCAGCCGCACATCGACCTGCTGCGCTTCGCGCATGATCTCGCGCGCGATCCGGCGCGTCAGTTTCGCCGTGCCGCGCTTGCCGAAAGTGCCGATCAGCCAGCGGGCGGTGTCCGGATCGACGTAGCCGGTCGGCCGCGCGCCCCAGACGACGAAATCGACGACCGCCTTGACCAGGAAATCGGTCCAGGCCGGGTCGGCCGCCGGCACGCGGCGCGCCAGGTGCAGCAGCACCTCGACTTCCTTGCGGCTGGTCACGCCGTCCGAGAAGATGACGCGCTCGAGCGTCCGCACGTCGGCGTCGCTGATGTACCGGGTTTTGAGCACCCGTCGCGAAAAGAAATAAAGAGAACCTCTGATCATCTGTCGACGCCTCCCGGTTGGTCCCGGCTTATGTCCTGTCCGGCATCGACTCTCGGTCGGGACCACTTGTCCGGCGCTTAACGCGCAAAGTGAATCGCGATTCAGACTAAGACTGTCTTACGCGCGGGAAGGATCAGGGCGTGCGCTCGCCGAAAATCGCCGTGCCGATGCGCACGTGTGTGGCGCCGAGCTGGATCGCCGCCTCGAAATCGGCGCTCATGCCCATCGACAACGTATGCAGGCCGTTGCGGGCCGCGATCTTGCCGAGGAGGGCGAAATGCGGCGAGGGCGGCTCGTCCGCCGGCGGGATGCACATCAGGCCGTCGACGGGCAGGCGCCACCGCTCGCGGCAGGCGGCGATGAAGGCATCCGCCTCGCCGGGGGCCACGCCGCCCTTCTGCGGCTCCTCGCCGGTATTGACCTGCACCAGCAGCCGCGGCCGGCGGTCCTGCCGGGCCATTTCCCTGGCGAGCGCCTCGGCCAGGGAGGCCCGGTCCAGCGTGTGGATCACGTCGAACAGGCTCACGGCGTCCCTCGCCTTGTTCGACTGCAGCGGCCCGACCATATGCAGCTCGGCCTCAGGATAGCGCTCGCGCAGCAGCGTCCATTTGGTCCTGGCCTCCTGCACGTAATTCTCGCCGAATACGCGCTGCCCGGCTGCGAGGACCGGCTCGACCGCCGCCGCGGGGAAGGTCTTCGAAATCGCGATCAGCGTGACGGAGGCGGGATCACGGGCGAAATCCCGTGCCGCGCGGGCGATTGCGGCCTGGACAGCCTGCAACCGTGCAACACTTTCCTGCGGATCGCGCATCGACGAATCCAAAAATGGCCGGGCGCCGGGCCGCCCGTTGACCTTGATGAGCCATTCGTGTCCTAGTCCGCGCGCGCGGCGTGGCGCAAGCCGCGCCTGTATTTATTGAGATTGAACGTCCAACGCCCGATGACATCCGAGCGTTACAACGCCAAGGAAGCCGAGCCGAAATGGCAGACGGCCTGGTCCGAGCGCGACATCTTCCGCACCCGGAACGATGATCCGCGCCCCAAATACTATGTGCTCGAGATGTTCCCCTACCCGTCGGGGCGCATCCATATGGGGCACGTGCGCAACTACACGATGGGCGACGTGGTCGCCCGCTACATGCGCGCCAAAGGGTTGAACGTCCTGCATCCGATGGGCTGGGACGCCTTCGGCATGCCGGCCGAAAACGCCGCCATGGAACGCAAGGTCCATCCCAAGGCGTGGACCTATGCCAACATCGAGACGATGCGGGGCCAGCTCAAGTCGATGGGGCTGTCGCTCGACTGGAGCCGCGAGATCGCGACCTGCGACCCGGCCTATTACAGGCACCAGCAGCGCATGTTCCTGGATTTCCTCAAATCCGGCCTCGTCGACCGCAAGACCGCCAAGGTCAACTGGGACCCGGTCGATCAGACCGTGCTCGCCAACGAGCAGGTTATCGACGGGCGCGGCTGGCGGTCCGGCGCACCGGTCGAGCAGCGCGAGCTGACGCAGTGGTTCTTCAAGATCACCGACTTTGCCCAGGATCTTCTCGACAAGCTCGACACGCTCGATCGCTGGCCGGAAAAGGTGCGCCTGATGCAGAAGAACTGGATCGGGCGCTCGGAAGGGCTTCTGGTCCGCTTCGGCCTTGACCCGGCCACGGCGCCGCGCGGCGAGGACGAGCTCGAGATCTACACCACCCGGCCGGACACGCTGTTCGGGGCACGCTTCATGGCGGTCGCGCCGGATCATCCGCTGGCAAGCACGGCCGCTGCCAAGGACCCCAGGCTTGCGGAATTCATTGACGAGTGCCGGCGCATGGGGACGGCAGAGGAGACCATCGAGCGGGCCGAGAAACTCGGCTATGACACCGGCATTCGCGCCGTCCACCCGTTCGACCCGAACTGGAAGCTGCCCGTCTATGTGGCGAATTTCATCCTGATGGACTACGGCACGGGGGCCATTTTCGGCTGCCCGGGCCACGACCAGCGCGACCTCGACTTCGTTAACAAATATGGGCTCGGCGTGACCCCCGTCGTCTGCCCGCCGGGCGTCGATCCCGCCACATTCACGATCACGGACAACGCTTACGAAGGCGACGGGTCCATGATCAATTCGCGCTTCCTCGACGGCATGACGTCCGAGCAGGCACGGGAGGAGGTTGCCCGGCGGCTCGAGCGCGAGGCGCGCGACAATCGCCCCGTCGGCGAGCGCAGGGTTAATTTCCGGCTGCGCGACTGGGGCATCTCGCGCCAGCGCTACTGGGGTTGTCCGATTCCGGTGGTCCATTGCGCCGACTGCGGCGTCGTGCCGGTCCCGCCCGAGCAACTGCCTGTGACCTTGCCGGAGGACGTGTCGTTCGACGTTCCCGGCAATCCGCTGGACCGTCATCCCACGTGGAAGCACGTGGATTGCCCGCGCTGCGGCAAGCCGGCCCGGCGCGAGACCGATACGATGGACACCTTCGTCGATTCCTCGTGGTATTTCGCGCGCTTCAGCGCGCCCTGGGCCGAGGCGCCCACGGACCGCGGCGCGGTCGATGGCTGGCTACCGGTGGACCAGTATATCGGCGGCATCGAGCATGCGATCCTGCACCTACTTTACTCGCGCTTCTTCACGCGCGCCATGAACGCGACCGGCCATGCCGGCGTGACGCACGGCGAGCCGTTCGCCGGCCTGTTCACGCAAGGCATGGTCGTGCACGAGACCTATCGCGGTCGCGACGGCGCGTGGCTGATGCCGAGCGAGGTGCGCATCGACAGCGAGGGCGGCGAACGCCGCGCAATCCGCATCGATACCGGCGAGACGGTCGAGATCGGCTCGATCGAGAAGATGTCCAAGTCGAAGAAGAACACGGTCGATCCGGACGACATCATCGCCAGCTACGGTGCCGACACCGCGCGCTGGTTCATGCTGTCCGACTCTCCGCCGGAACGCGACGTGATCTGGACCGAGGAGGGCGTTCAGGGCGCGGGTCGCTTTGTGCAGCGCATCTGGCGCCTTGTTAACGAGGTCGCCGAGCTTGACGCCACCGCGGCCACGTCCGGCGACAACCCCGTCCGGCGCGCCGCGCACAAGACCCTGGCGGCCGTCGAGGATCATATAGAGGCTTTGCGCTTCAACGTCGCGGTGGCGCGCATCTATGAGCTCGCCAACGTGATCCAGGCCGGGCTGCAGGAGGGCAGGGGCGCGGCGGCGCCTGCTGATTCGCAAGCTGCCCTGCGCGAGGCCACCGAGCTACTGGTCCTGATGATTGCCCCGATGATGCCCCACCTGGCCGAGGAGTGCTGGGAAGTCCTTGGCAAGCAAGGACTTGCGTCCGAGGCGCGGTGGCCTGGGGTCGACCGCTCGCTTCTTGTCGAAAATTTGGTTACCCTGCCGGTCCAGGTAAACGGCAAGAAACGCGCCGATGTTACAGTCGCGCGCGACGCCGATCAGGCCACGATCGAGGCGGCTGTCATGTCCCTTGACGCCGTGCGGCGGGCTATCGAGGGCAGGCCCGTGAAGAAAGTGGTTGTCGTCCCGCAGAGGATCGTCAATGTCGTCGCTTGATAAGCTTTCTCCCGACGCAGCCCGACCGGGCGCCTGGCGGGACAAACCGGTAGGCGCGCTGCGGCTGGCTGCCGTCGCGGTGCTGACGCTTGGCCTCGCCGCCTGCTTTCAGCCGCTCTACGGTCCGAGCGTCGCGGGCGGGCGCATACCCGATCACCTTGCGGCGATCGAGGTGGCGCCGGTCATCGCCGCGCAGGGACAGGAACGGGTCACGCATCAGCTGCGCAGCGAGCTCGTGTTTGATCTCGACGGCTCCGGCCAGCCGCGGCCGAAGCAATACAGGCTCACGGTTGCGGTCGCCGAGCGCATCGCCACGCCCGTCATCGATTCCGTGTCCGGCCGTGCCGATTCCGCGACGCTGATCGCCAACGCCACCTACACGCTGTCGACGCTCGACGGCACGCGGGTGATCACCAGCGGAACCGCGACCAGTTCGGCGAGTTACGACCGCCACGCGCAACGCTTTGCCAGCGTGCGCGCCGCGCGCGACGCGGAGATCCGCATCGCGAAGCTGCTGTCGGAGCAGATCCGGACGCGGCTCGCCGCCGCGCTCGCCGCGTCTTCGTGAATAGCGCGAATGACGATTAGCGGGTAGGGCTGTCCGTGCCCTCTTTGCAACTCGCTCCTCACGACCCGCTGTAGACCGCATGGTGGCTGTCAAAGCCGGCGATGTCGACCGGACGCTGCGGCGGCCGGACCCTTCCCGCCCGGTCCTGCTGATCTACGGGCCCGACACCGGCCTCGTGGCCGAACGCGCGCGCCTCGCTGCCGAGCGCGCCGTCGACGACCCTGCCGATCCCTTTCAGCTCATCCGTATCGAGGGGGACGTCATTGCCTCCGATCCCGGGCGACTCGTCGACGAGGCATCCACGATCGGGATGTTCGGCGCGCGCCGCGCCATTTGGGTCAGGCCGAGCACGCGCAACATCGCGCCGGCGGTTGAGGCCGTGCTGCAGGCTTCGTTGCAGGACACCACGGTGGTGATCGAGGCCGGCGATCTCGGCAAGTCGGCTCCGCTGCGCAGCTTGTGCGAGCGTTCGCCGAACGCCTCCGCCTTGCCCTGCTACGCGGATTCCGAGCGTGACCTGGGCGGCGTGGTCGACGAGGCGCTGCAAGCCGCTGGACTGTCGATCGGGCGCGATGCGCGCGCGGCGCTGATCGCCAGCCTCGGCGGCGACCGCCTCGCGACGCGTGCCGAATTGGCGAAGCTCCTCCTTTACGCGCACGGGCGACGCGAGGTGACCCTCGACGACATCGACGCGACGATCAGCGACGTTTCATCGTTGGCGCTCGACGGCGTCATTGATGCTGCATTCGCGGGCGAGCTCGCCGGACTCGACCATGCCTTGCAGCGCCTGCTGGCGGAGGGCACGTCCGCGTCGACGCTGCTCGGCGCGGCGCTGCGGCACGCCTTCGCGCTCTTCGCTGCGCGCCTCGACGTTGCAGGCGGAAAGAGCATTTCGGATGCGGTCGCCGCCTGGCGTGGCTTGCATTTCCGCCGCAAGCCTCTGGTTGAGAGGCAACTCGGCGTGTGGAACGTGAAAGCTTTGACGCGCGTGATCGGCGCGCTGCAGGCGGCCGTGCTCGACAGTCGTCGCGCCCCGGATCTCGGAGCGGCGCTCGGCGGACATACGCTGCTCGACATTGCCGCTGCCGCAAGCAACGCTAAGCGGGGCCGCATGACGGCGGCATCCCGGTGATGGCGCCGGCAAAAAAATAACCCCGCTCGAATCGGCCGAGCGGGGCTAGGTCGTCCCCTCAATCGCCGCCACATTAACATGGGTTAGTCGGCGCGCAAGTGCCGTTTACGCAACATTAACACAGTCGCGTGCGCCGCCTCACCGGTCGCATTCTGAATGATCCTCGGAGCGTGCATGCCGCACGATCGGTCGAAGCGGATTCCACTTCGCCCAAACAGGACACGCGGCTCGACGGGAATCAGATCGAGCGAGAGCGGCTCGAGAAGCAGCGGAGCGGGACCGCTGCAATCCGGGTCAATGCGGCTCTCCCTCTCGTTGCGTCGCGTTGATCTTTTCCGGCGAAGCGGTGCCCGCCTTAGCGGCTTTTGCTCTAGTGGCGCAGGCGGCGGCACAGCCCGTCGAGTTGCTCGAGCGTCTTGTATTTGACACGCACTTCGCCGCCTTTGCCCTTGTGTTCAATCGCGACAGCGAGCCCGAGCACGTCCTCGAGCGCTTTTTCCAGCGCGCGGGTGTCGGGATCCTTGTCCGGGCGAAGAGCTTTTCTCGGCTCTTTTTCCGGCGCGCTCTGGTCGGCCTGGGCGATGCGTTCGACGTCGCGCACGTTCAATCCGTCTTCGATGATTTGCTGCGCGACCCGCTCCGGATCCTTGACCGCCAGAAGGGCGCGGGCATGGCCGGCGCTGATCTGCCCTTCCTTGACCAGAGCCTGGATGCTCGGCGCCAGGCCGAGAAGACGCAGCGTGTTTGCGAGGTGACTGCGGCTCTTGCCGAGCACGGTCGCAAGTTCGCTCTGCGAGTAGCCGAACTCGCTCATCAGCCGCTCGTAGCCGGACGCCTCCTCGATGGCATTCAGGTCGGAACGCTGCACGTTTTCGATGATCGCGAATTCGAGCGCGGTCTTGTCGTCGGCTTCGACGACGACAATCGGCACCTCGTGAAGACCGGCGCGCTGCGCCGCGCGCCATCGCCGTTCGCCGGCGATGATCTCATAGGCGTCCTGGGAGTTGGCAAGGCCGCGCACAACGATCGGCTGGATGATGCCACGCTCGCGGATCGAGGCCGCCAAGTGTTCGAGGTCATCCTCGTTGAAGGTCTTGCGCGGGTTGCGCGGATTGGCGCGCAGGAACGCGACCGGGACTCGGCGCTGGCCGCGCGCGCGCTCGACCACCGTCGTCTCGTCTCCGGCATCACCGATCAGCGCCGCAAGGCCGCGCCCGAGCCGTGGTCTGGTTGCCTCTGCCGGCATCTTCGAATCCTCTTATTCGCGATGGGTGCGGGATCGTTTCAGACCTGAATCGATCGCGCCCCGGCGCTCCATCTGGCCTTTGGGCAAGCGCCGACGCTCCGCCCGGTCGTGCTACGCGGCACGCAACGCGCGTTCCCGCTGAATGATCTCGGACGCAAGCTTCAGATACGCCTGTGAGCCGGCGCATTTCAGGTCGTAAAGCAGCACGGGCTTGCCATGCGACGGGGCTTCCGAGACGCGCACGTTGCGCGGGATCATCGTGTCATAGACCTTGTTGCCCATGAACTCGCGCACATCCGCCTCCACCTGCCCGGCCAGGTTGTTGCGGGGATCGAACATCGTCAGAACGACCCCGTGGATGCTCAACCCACGGTTGAGGGTCTGCCGGACCTGGTCAACGGTCTTGAGCAGCTGGCTCAGGCCTTCGAGGGCGAAGAACTCGCATTGCAGCGGCACCAGGACCGCGTCCGCAGCCGTCAACGCGTTGATGGTGAGGAGGTTCAGGGACGGCGGGCAGTCGATCAGAATATACGTGTAGGTCGCGTCGTCGCCCGCCGCCATGAGCGCGTCGATTGCGTTGCGCAGGCGATGCGCCCGGGTACGCTCATGTGCGATCTCGAGTTCGACGCCGAGAAGATCGAGGGTCGACGGCGCGACCGCCAGCCTCGGCACGGCGGTTTCGACGATGGCGCTGCGCAGGTCGGACTCGCCGGTGAGGACGTGGTAGGTCGAGATGCGACGCTGCTGCCGCTCGACGCCAAGCCCGGTCGAGGCATTGCCCTGCGGGTCGAGGTCGATGATGAGGACGTTCTCGCCAATTGCCGCGAGCGCGGTACCCAGGTTGATCGCGGTCGTCGTCTTGCCGACGCCGCCCTTCTGATTGGCGAGCGAAAGAATTCGCGGCTTTGCCTTGGCCGCATGGGTCGCGGGCAATACGTTACCGTCGCTGGTCATTGTGAGCTCTGGCCGTGAAGGGATCGGATGCGGACGATCCGCGCCTCCGAATCAGTGCGACTCGGGATGACATCTGCCTCGAATCTCCAGGATTTGCGCGCCTCGGTCAATTCGACGTCCGCGTCACGACCTTTGGGAAACAGGCCGACGGTGCCGGTTTTCAACAGTTCCTCACTCCACCGGATCAGGTCGCTCAGCGGCGCCAAGGCCCGTGCCGTCACCACGTCCGCATGCGGCAGCCGGCCCAGGACGGCTTCGAGACGGCCCTGGTGCACGGTCACCGGGGCTCCGGTGAGGCGCGCCATATGCCGCAGGAAGGCGCATTTCCGGGCATTGCTCTCCACCAGGTCGACATGCATGCCCGGCCGTTCATCCAAAGCCGCGATTCCAAGGACGAGGCCAGGCAAGCCGGCACCCGAGCCGAGGTCTGCCCAGCGGTGGCCGCCGGCCAGGTCGAGCAGTTGCAGCGAATCGGCAATGTGGCGCGTCCAGATCTGATCGAGCGTGGCCCGCCCGACGAGGTTCTTGACGGCCTGCCAGCGGGTGAGTTC
>DATBIR010000087.1:0-1551 GCA_036556825.1 Beijerinckiaceae bacterium | reverse complement strand
CTGCAGCTTGTCTTCGGGGTCAAGCTCGATTGGCTGCCGGTCGGCGGCTGGGGCGACGGCTCCCTGCGGTATCTCGTGCTGCCGGTGACGGTGCTGGCGCTGCCGCACGCGGCGCGGATCTCGCGGCTGATGCGCGGCTCGATGATCGAAGTGCTGAACGCCAATTTCATTCGCACGGCCAGGGCCAAGGGCATCGGCCCCCGCCTGACCATCACCCGCCATGCGCTGAAGCCCGCCTTGACGCCGGTCGTATCCTATCTCGGGCCGGCGGCGAGCTATCTGCTGACCGGCTCGCTCGTCGTCGAATCCGTTTTCGGCCTGCCCGGCGTCGGCCGTTTCTTCGTCGGCGCCGCGCTCAATCGCGATTACGGCATGGTGCTCGGCACGGTGATCGTCTACATGGTGCTGATCATCCTGCTCAATCTCCTCGTCGATGTCGCCTATGCCTGGCTCGACCCGAAAGTGAGGCTCAGGTGATCTTCTACTCCGCGGCGCGCGCAAGCCTCGCCGACGATCTGGCGGCAGAAGGTCTGATCGGCGAGAGCCGGTCGCTGACGCGCGACGCGCTGGCCCGGCTGATGCGCAACCGCGCGGCGGTCGTGTCCATGGGCCTGATCGTCATCCTGATCCTTGCCGCCTTCGTCGGTCCGGCGTTGCTGCCCTATAATTACGAAGACCCCGACTGGGCCGCCTTCCGCGCGCCGCCCTCCATCGAAGCGGGGCATTATTTCGGCACCGACCAGAACGGCCGCGATCTCGCCGCTCGCGCCTTCTACGGCACGCGGGTCTCCCTTGCGGTGGCGCTGATCGCGACGCTGGTCTCGGTGGTGATCGGGGTCATCTACGGCGCGGTCTCCGGCTATTTCGGCGGGCGGATCGACGCCGCCATGATGCGCTTCGTCGATATCCTCTATGCGCTTCCCTACATCCTCTTCGTCATCCTGCTGATGGTGGTCTTCGGCCGCAACATCTACCTGCTGTTCGCGGCCATCGGCGCCATCGAATGGCTGACCATGGCACGGATCGTCCGCGGGCAGACGCTGTCGCTGAAGCACAGCGAGTTCATCGAGGCGGCGCGAGCGTGCGGTGTGGGGCCGCTGAAAATCATTCTCCGCCACATCATCCCCAATCTAGTCGGCCCGGTGGTGATCTATGCGGCGCTGACCGTTCCGGAAGTCATTGTTGCGGAAAGCTTTCTGTCCTACCTCGGCTTCGGCGTGCAGGAGCCGCTGACCTCGCTCGGCACGCTGATCGCGGACGGCGCCAACGTCTTCGAGATCATGCCGTGGCTGCTCGGCTTCCCGGCCGCTTTTCTCGTCACGCTGCTGCTCAGCCTGCTGTTCATTGGCGACGGCCTGCGCGACGCCTTCGACCCCAGGGACCGCTGAGATGGCCGCGCCGCTCTTCGCCCTGCGCAACTTTTCCGTCCGCTTCGAGACGCAGGATGGCGTGGTCGAGGCCGTGAGCGGTCTCGACTTGGAGATCGGCGCGGGCGAGCGCGTGGCCATCGTCGGCGAGTCGGGCTCGGGCAAGAGCCAGACCTTTCTCGGC
>DATBIR010000086.1:0-4564 GCA_036556825.1 Beijerinckiaceae bacterium | reverse complement strand
AACGATGGCCACGTGCTCCCCGGCCGGGATGGTGAGGTCGATGTTGTCAAGGATCGTCCGCGCGGCCCGGGAAAATGTCAGCCCTGCGATGTGCAGCGACGCGCCGTCGTGGTTCATTCCCGATGCTCCCCGCAACCGCTGCAAATAACTAAGTTTACGCGTAATTTCTTAGTTGTTGCAGCACGAGCGTGTAAATTAATGCCCCACCCCGCGGCTGTCCAGGGTTTTGTTCGATAAAAAGAACGTTTTGTCCAGAACCGCGCTTGCGGAGCCCGCTGGAAGGCGGGCCGATATGCTGGCAGGCTGGCGGCATAGCAGGGGGACTGGGTCATGGCGGGACGGTTGGAGGGCAAGGTCGCGGTGGTCACGGCGGCCGGGCAGGGGATCGGGCGGGCGATCGCCGAGGCCTTCGTGCATGAAGGCGCCACGGTGTGGGCGACCGACCTCGACACGGCCAAGCTGGAAGGCCTGCGGCGGACGAAGCGGCACAAGCTCGACGTGCTCTCGACGGAGGCGGTCGAAGCCTTCGCGGAGAAAGTCGGTCACGTCGAAATCCTCGCGAACTGCGCCGGCTACGTCCATCACGGAACGGTGCTGGATTGCTCCGAGAAGGACTGGGACTTTTCTTTCGACCTCAACGTCAAGTCGATGCATCGCACCATCAAGGCTTTCCTGCCGGGCATGGTGGCGCGCGGCTCGGCCTCGATCGTCAACATCTCGTCGGGAGCCTCGACGGTGAAGGCGGCCGCCAATCGCTACGTTTATGGAGCGACCAAGGCGGCGGTGATCGGGCTCACCAAGGCCGTCGCCCTCGACTTCATCACCAAAGGGGTGCGCTGCAACTGCATCTGCCCCGGGACGATCCAGTCGCCCTCCCTCGACCAGCGCATCGCGGCGCTGGCCGCCTCGACGCACCGATCTGAGGCCGAGACGCGCCAGATGTTCGTGGCGCGCCAGCCGATGGAGCGGCTCGGCACGGCGGAGGAGATCGCCGCCGCGGCGGTCTATCTCGCCGGGGACGAGAGCGCCTTCACGACCGGCACGGCGATGATCGTCGACGGCGGCTGGAGTCTCTAAAGCATGACCCGGCGAAGTGGATGCCACTTCGCCGTAGAAGATCATGCGATCCAAGGAATACAGAGTGGGATCGACTCGGTCTGAAGCAATCCCGCTCTGATGTAACGGATGATGGGCTGCCCGGCTTCGAGCCGGGGCAGCAACGATGGGAGGCAAGCATGCATATCCTGGTGATCGGTGCGGCCGGCATGGTCGGCCGCAAGCTCGTCGAGCGGCTGGCGCGCGACGGAAGCCTCGGCGGGCGGCAGATCACGAAGGCCACCCTGCATGACGTGATCGAGCCGACGGCAGCCGGCGCGCCGTTTTCGGTCGAGACGCTGGCGTCGGATTTCGCCGTGCCTGGCGCAGCCGAAAAGCTCGTCGCCGGGCGCCCGGACGTGATCTTCCACCTCGCGGCCATCGTGTCGGGCGAGGCCGAAGCCGATTTCGACAAAGGCTATCGCATCAATCTCGACGGCACGCGCATGCTGTTCGACGCGATCCGTAAGATCGGCGACGGCTACAAGCCGCGCGTCGTCTTCACCTCGTCGATCGCCGTGTTCGGCGCGCCCTTCCCCGACGCCATCGGCGATGCCTTCTTCACGACGCCCCTGACCAGCTACGGCACGCAAAAGGCGATCGGCGAGCTCCTGCTGTCCGACTACACGCGGCGCGGCTTCTTCGACGGCGTCGGCATCCGCCTGCCGACGATCTGCGTGCGCCCGGGCAGGCCCAACAAGGCCGCGTCCGGCTTCTTCTCCAACATCATCCGCGAGCCGTTGAACGGCGAAGAGGCCGTGCTGCCGGTCGCCGAGGACGTCCGCCACTGGCATGCGAGCCCGCGCTCGGCGGTCGGCTTCCTCGTCCATGCCGCGACCATCGACGGTGCCAGGCTCGGCGCCCGCCGCAACCTGACCATGCCGGGCGTGTCGGTGACGGTCGCCGAGCAGATCGACGCGCTGCGCAAGGTCGCCGGCGACAAGGTCGTGGGACGCATCCGGCGCGAGCCAGACGCCACCATCATGGGCATCGTCGAGGGCTGGCCGCGCACCTTCGAACCCAAACGCGCGCTGCAGCTCGGCTTCAAGGCCGACGACAGTTTCGAGGCGATCATCCGCGCCCATATCGACGACGAACTCGCGGGCAAGTTCGTAGGGTGAAAGCAATGCCCCCCGCTTGCGGCGTACCGCAAGCGGGAAACAGGTCCGGTGCCCCGGACCTCTAGAGCATGATCGTTTCAGATTGAATCGATCACGCTCTACATCCTTTGAGCCGCATGATCTTTTTCGGCGAAGCGGTGCCCGCTTCGCCGGACCATGCTCTAAAACTCAGCAAAATAGAGGCGGGCAGCGGCCGAGCTCGCCCAACCGTCCCGCGCAATGCGGCCCCTACTGTGCCGTTTGGCGCCTACGGCTCGGTCACCTTGCGCAGGATCAGGGTCATGCCGATCTCTGGATCGCGCCGCCACAAGCCGTCGCGCTCCGAGATCAGCGTGACCTCGTGGCCGCGGCGCGCCGTGATCGTGAGGCGGCCGGCCTCGTAGCGCCAGGACACCGGATCGAAGGCGGCAAGGCCGCGGTCGCGGCAGCCGTCCAGCAGCCGCACCTCGAAATGCCCCGACACAGCCATCATGGCGCGGCCGAGATCGATGCGGCACACCTCACGCTCGGCATAGCGATCGACCAGGTAGGTGCCGGGAAGGGACGCAAGCGGCGGCGCCTTGGCCGGATCGACCGCCGTCGGTTGCGGCACTCCGAGCGGTGGAGGCGGCGGCAGGCGGATCGTCTGCACGAAGTTTTCCGGCCGTTCCAGGCGAAACACCTCGCCGGTGGCGGCGGTGGCGACCATGCTGTCGTCCTGCGTCGCGAAACGCAGCATGGGCGCGCCGCGCGCGTCGAGAAGATCGACGTGGTCGGCGTCGGCCGCGGCCCAGCCGCCCATCCGGTTGAGGATCGGCAGCGCCCGCCGGCAGCCGGCGGGAAAGCGCAGCACACGGCCGACCGGCGACTCGTCGGGAGAGAGCATGACCCGGCAGCTGCGATTCGCCCCGTCGAGGGACAGTTCCCAGCTGCCGGCCACCGCCGCCAGGTCCGGCTGCGCCACCGCCGGCGACGCGGCCAGCACGAGCACAGCCGCCCAGCCTCTTATGCCGTGCGCCCGGCCCATGGCGTTTCCGCGACCGGCGTCAGCGGGCCTTTGCCGGAAAACCACGCCACGAGATTGTCGACCACGAGCTGGCCCATGGCGTTGCGCGTATACACCGAGGCCGACCCGACATGCGGCAACAGCACCACATGGTCCATGTCGATCAGCTCCTGCGGCACACGCGGCTCGTCCTCGAACACGTCGAGCCCGGCCGTGAGGATCACCTTGTCCCTGAGGGCCGCGATCAGCGCGAGCTCGTCGACGACGCTGCCGCGGCCGACATTGATCACGACGCCATCCGGCCCGAGGGCGCGCAACACATCGGCATTGACGAGATGCTTCGTCTCGGGACCGCCGGGCGCCACACACATCAGCACGTCGACATCGCGGGCCATCGCCGTAAGATCGGGGTAATAGCGGTAAGGGACGCCGGGCTGCTGGCTGCGGCCATGGTAGGCGATCTCCAGACCGAACGCCTCGAGGCGCCTGGCAATGGCCTTGCCGATGCGGCCGAGGCCGACGATGCCGATCTTGCGGCCGCGCAGCGTCGCGGTGAGCGGGTAGTCCCGCTGCAGCCATTTGCCGGCGCGCAGATAGCGATCGACCTGCGGCAGCTGCCGCACCGTTGCGATCAGAAGGCCCAGGGCAGTATCGGCCACCTCCTCGGTCAGCACGTCCGGGGTATTGGTGACGATGATGCCGCGGCGCCCCGCCTCGGCTGCGTCGACGCGGTCGTAGCCCACGCCCATATTGGCTATGATCTCGAGATTGGGCAGGCGGTCCATCATGGCCCCGTCAATCATCACGCTGCCGCCGGCGGCCAGGCCGCGGACGCGCGGCCCAACCTCGCGCAGCAGGGCCGCCTGGTCCTGCGTCTCCCAAAGCCGATGCAGGGTGAAGCTCCTGGCCACCCCCTCGACGATCAGCGGCATCATCGGCGCCGGCATCACAACCTCGATGGTCTTCAAGACTTGCTCCTTCCCATGCTGTTAACGCCCTGCCGGCCAATGGCATCGCCCGCTTGATCTCCGCGGGGCGTGCGTTGATGATGGGGCAAATATCGCGCCGTGGGCTGATAGAGGGCAAGCCCATAGGTGCACAGCCGGGAGGACGGCATGGCGGCGGTCGAGATCAGGAACGTTCGCAAGGCCTTCGGCGCCACTGCGGTCATCCACGGGGTGTCGGTCGATATCGCCGACGGCGAGTTCGTGATCCTGGTCGGCCCGTCCGGATGCGGAAAATCGACGCTCCTGCGCATGATCGCGGGCCTGGAAAACATCACAGCGGGCGAGATCCGGATCGGCGAGCGCGTGGTCAACAATGTCCCGCCCAAGGAGCGGGACATCGCCATGGTCTTCCAGAA
>DATBIR010000085.1:0-8892 GCA_036556825.1 Beijerinckiaceae bacterium | reverse complement strand
AAGCGTGCCGATCGGCTCGATGGTGACCGAGACGGTGTCGCCGGGCTTCATGAATTTCGGCGGCTTGAAGCCGATGCCGACACCGACCGGCGTGCCCGTGGCGATCAGATCGCCGGGCTCGAGCGTCATGACGGCCGAGATCGTCTCGATCAGCGTCGGGATGTCGAAGATCAGATCGCTCACGGCGGCGTTCTGGCGCAGTTCGCCGTTGAGCCGCGTCTCCAGGCGCAGCCTGGTCACGTCGGGCACCTCGTCGGCGGTGACGATGCACGGGCCCATCGGGCAGAAGCCGTCGAGGTTCTTGCCCAGGAACCATTGCTTGTGAGCGTGCTGCAGCGTGCGCGACGTGACGTCGTTGATGATCGTGTAGCCGAACACGTGGCTGTAGGCGTCCGCCTTTTTAATGCCGCGTCCGCCCCGGCCGATCACGACCGTGAGCTCGCCCTCGTAATCGACCGAGTTCGTCTTGTCGCTCGAGCCTGGGATCGCATCGCCAGGCGCGATGACGGTCGTCGCCGCCTTGGTGAAGATGATCGGCAGGTCGGGGATGGCGCTCGTCGCCGAGGCGTCGAAGCCGCTGTCGTGGAACTCGCGCGCGTGCTCGTGATAGTTCTTGCCGACGCAAAAGATGTTTTTCGCCGGCCGCGGGATCGGCGCCAGCAGCTTCACGTCGCTGCGACCGAGGCGCGGCGCCTTGTCGAGCGCCCGCTTGAGATCCTTAAGCCGGTCGCCGGCGCAATAATCGAGGATCTGCTTCGGCAGGTCGGGTGCCGCAGCGCTCACGTCGGCGACGGCGTCGCCGTCGAGCACGCCGACCCGCCTGCCCTGCCGATCCTCGAATGCCACGAGACGCATGATCGTTCTCCAAATCCAGGTCGTCGAAACGAGCGGCGTCAGCCGCGGTAGACAGGCTCCGGCTGCGAGAAGAAGGCAAGCAGAATGTGCTGCACGATACGGTAGTTCTTCTGCTGCAGCGAGGCGTGCGCGATGCCCGGCATCACGGCGAACTGCTTGTCGGCGTTCGGCAGGCGCTTGAAGAACTCGACGAGATCGTCGAAGCCGGCAATGCCATCGAATTGGCCGCGCATGATGATGGTCGGCACGGTGATCTTGGCCGGATCGACCAGGGGCAGCTTCGAGCACATGTCCACGTACGTGCCGGTCGGCACCGAATCGTCGAGCGCCAGGATGGCGTCGGCGAAGGCCTCGATCACTTTCTCGTCGCCGGTGCCCGGATGGTCGCGATTGAAGATGCTGTGCACGAAAGCGCGATCGATCGGCCGACGGTTCTTGGCCTTGAATTCCGGCAGCTTCTTGCGCCGATCTTCGAGCGTCGGGCTGCCCTCGCCCGTCCACACGAAGGCGTCGAGCGCAAGCCGCTTGACACGCTCGGGATGGCGCTCGGCGAAAGCCGCCGCACGCAGGGCCCCCGACGAGATGCCGTAGACCAGGAGCGGCCCCGTGTCGCGCGTCTTCATGATGTAGGCGGAGGCGGCGGAGAGGTCGTCAGCGCCCGTGGCGATGTCGGAATTGATGTCACGGTGCTTGTCGGAGCGGCCGTAGCCTTCCATGTCGACGCACCACGTATCGAAGCCTTGCGCCGCGAAATAATCCATGGCCGACGCGTCGGGCACGCCCGGCACCTGCAGGTCGAAGGTCGGCTGCGAAGCCATCGACGAGCCGTGCACGAACAGGATCGTGCCGGCGCTTTGCGGGGCGCCCGTACGCTTCTCCCACAGGAAGAGCCTGACGTCGCCCTTGTTTGTCCAATGCTCCTGCCCCTTGACGGACGGGCTCCCGGTCATCGGCTTGTTCATGTCGGAACTCCTGACAGAAGGAATCTAGTGGGCGCCGGCGAGGGGCTGGTCGGCCCGGCCGCGGAACACGCTGCATTGGCTTGCGTCGACGTCGACCGCCACCGTGTCGCCGACGGCGAACTGCTGCAGCGGATGCGTCTGCACGCGCAACACCGGGCCCGAATTCAGGGTTGCGTAATATTCGGTGATGTTGCCCAGGAAGGTGCGGTCGGAGACGGTCGCGAGCGGCAGCGCCGGCATGGAGCCGGTCGGCCGCCGCAGATGGATGTTCTCCGGGCGGATGGCGATTTCGATCGGCTCGCCCCTGGCGGCGCCTTCCGGCACCGGCACGTTCAGCTTGAGGTCGGGGCCGACGACGACGGTGCCGCGCCCGTCGGCAACCTCGGCGACGGTGGCGGGCACGAGGTTCACCAGCCCCATGAAATCGGCGACCAGCCGGTTGGCGGGCTTGGCATAGACCTCGAACGGCGTGCCGTATTGCTGCAGCCGCCCGTTGTGGATCACGGCGATGTGGTCGGACAGCGCCAGCGCCTCCGCCTGGTCATGCGTCACATAGACGAAGGTGATGCCGGTTCGGCGCTGCAGCTGCTTCAGTTCGACGCGCATGCGTTCGCGCAGCTTGGCATCGAGATTGCTGAGCGGCTCGTCGAGCAGCAGGATGTCGGGCTCGACCACGAGGCTCCTGGCGAGGGCGACGCGCTGCTGCTGCCCGCCGCTGAGCTCGTTGGGGTAGCGCTTCTCGTAGCCGGTCAGGTTGACCAGCTCCAGCGTCTTGTGCACGCGCTCGCGCGCCTGCGCGGTCGGGATCTTGCGCAGCTTCAGCCCGAACACGACATTCTCGAACACCGTCTTGTGCGGCCACACGGCGTAGTTCTGGAACACCATGCCCATGCCGCGCTCTTCCGGCGGCACCACGTGGTCGGGCGCCGACAGGAGGCGGTTGTTGACGTGGATCGTGCCGGTATCCGGCTGCAGGTACCCGGCAATCAGGCGCAGCGTCGTGGTCTTGCCGCAGCCGCTCGGACCGAGCAGCGTGACGAACTGGTTGTCGCGGATCTCGATGTCCAGATCCGAAACCGCAGCCATATCGCTGTCGGCCCCGGTATAGGTTTTCGACATTCCTCTGATCGTGATCCCGGCCATCAGGTGCCCAATCCTCCACGCGTGTTGTCCGCGGCGGCGCTGCGGCCGATGCCGCCGCCGCCGAATTTGTTGGCAAGCCAGATCGCGATGCCGATGATCACCATGTTGATCATGGCGAGCGCCGCCACCCGCTCGGTCGCGCCGGTCTCGTAAAGGTTGTAGATCGCCACCGCCAGGGTGATCGAGCTCGAGCTGAAGAGCAGGATCGATGCGCTCAGCTCCTGGATGACCGGAACGAAGACGAGCAGCCAGCCGGCGAACAGGCCCGGGCGGATCAGCGGCAGGGTCACCTCGCGCATCGTCGTGCCCCACTTGGCGCCAAGGATCCGGGCGCTTTCCTCGAGGGAGGCATCAACCTGGCGCAGCGACGCGTTGGCGGCGCGCACACCGAGCGGAATGTAGCGCCCGACATAGGCGAGCAGCAGGATGGCGAGCGTGCCGTAGAGGGCGATCGGCATCATGAGCCAGAACTGGATCAGCGCCACCGCCATCACGATGCCCGGCAGGCCGAGCGGGACAAGGGCCGCGTAATCGAGGAGCTTGCGGCCCGGCAGGCGCGTGCGCAGGTCGATCCAGCTGATGATGCTGCCGAGCAGCACCGCGATAGTCGCGGCGATCGTGGCCAGCATCAGGCTGTTGCCGATGGCGCGCCGTGTCACGTCGTAGTCGACGAGCACGAATGTGTAGTTGGCGAGGGTCAGGTTCTTCCAGAATTCCAGGCCCCACGATTTCGAGAACGACACCGCCAGCAGCGCCGAATACGGCGCCACGATCGCGACGATGAAGATCAGGACGCAGAAGCCGAACAGCACCCAGCGTCCGGTCCCGAGATCGACGAGCTGGGGCCGTGAGCCCTTGCCGGCGAGCGTCACGAAGGAGCGCCGCGCCAGGAAGGCGCGCTGCAGGTAGAGGGCGACCACCGTGATCAGCACGAACAGCAGCGACAGCGCCGAGGCGAGGCCGTATTCCGGCGGATAGTCGAACAGCGAATAGATGCGCGTCGGCAAGGTTACGATGCGCCCCGGCAGGCCGATGATGGCCTGCGATCCGAACAGCGCGATGGCGTTGACGAAGGCCAGCAGCGTGCCCGACAGGATGGCCGGCGCCACGAGCGGCCCGGTGATCACGAGGGCGGTGCGCAGCTTGCTGGCGCCCAGGATCTGCGCCGCCTCTTCATAGGAGGCGTCGACCGATTGCAGCGCGCTCGAGGTCAGAAGATAGACGAACGGAAATGTGTGCATCACGGTGACGAGGACGATGCCCGCCATCGAGAAGATGTTGAAGGTGAGCCAGGGCAGCCCGGCGACGTCGCGCATCAACACGTTGATCAGCCCGGCATTCGGGCTGAACAGGTTGACGAAGGCGATCGCGGTCAGGAATGGCGGCGACAGATACGACAGATAGGCAGTGATGCGGATCAGCCGCTTGCCCGGTACGTTGGTGCGGCTGACCGCCCAGGCGAGCGGCACGCCGATGACGATGCTGAAGAGCCCGGTCCAGGCGCCGATCATGAGGGAGTTGTAGAGCGGCTGCAGATAGAGCCGGCTCGACAAGGCTTCCGTGAAGTTGCCTAGCGTCGGGCCCTCCTCGCCCCAGATGCTGCCGATGAACAGCGACAGCAGCGGCAGCACGACGAGCACGCACAGCGCCACGATCGCGGCGCCCAGGACGAACTGCTCGAGGCGCAGCCCGGCGAGGCGGTCGCGCAGTCCGCGCGTGCGACGGACTTGCGGAAGGTCGACCCGTCCGGCGACGGCGCCGGATTCAAGGCGCGCCGACATGGCCAGACCGTTTCAGCGAGGCGCGGCCTTGCTGCATGAGTTTCCTCCGAATTTTTTGTGCGCGCGATGTTTGCCGTGAGCGCGAGGTGGTGTCAAACCGGGCGCCCCGAACCGCATTGGGATTTTTGCATGACGCTCAGCGCCATTGTCGGCCTCGCGGTCGTCGTCTTCGCAACCTCGTTCCTGTCCGGGATTTTCGGCCTTGCCGGCGGCCTGATCCTGATGGGCGCGCTGTTGCTGTTCCTGCCGGTCGCCAGCGCCATGGTGTTGCACGCCACCACGCAGATCGCCGCGAACGGCGCCCGCGCCTTCCTGTGGCGCAGGCACGCCGATTATCGGATCGTCGGCCGCTATCTCGTCGGCGGGGCGGTCGCCTTCGCCCTGTTCGCCTCGATCCGCTTCGTGCCGGACCAGGCCCTGGTGCTGATTGCGCTCGGCGTCATGCCTTTCGTGGGATTCCTGCTTCCCGAACGGGTCGCCCCGCGCGCCGACCGGCGGTTCGGCGCCGAGTTCTGCGGCTTCCTGTCGACGGCGCTGCAGCTTATCTCCGGCGTGTCGGGGCCGGCGCTGGACATCTTCCTGATTCGCTCGGACCTCGACCGGCGCGGCGTCGTGGCCACCAAGGCGACCTGCCAGACGGCCACGCACGCATTCAAGCTCGTCTATTTCGGAGGACTGATCGGCGCCGGCTTCGGCGACGTGCCGCCGGCAGTCGTGGTGCTGGCCATGGCCCTCGCGGTGCTCGGCACCAACCTCGCGCGCACCGTGCTCGAGCGGCTCAGCGACGTGCAGTTCCGCCGCTGGATGAAAGCGCTGATGATCGCCATCGGCAGCTTCTACATGGCGCAAGGCGTGCATCTGTATCTCACGCGATAGCACCTCCCCTCCCCACGGATCTCGGGCTCGCCCGAGATCCGCATAAAATATGCGCAAGTTGGGAACACCCGACTTGCGTGCGGGGAGGGCAAAGATCAGACGACGCGCACCTCGATCTCGCCGACGCCGTCGACGCCGCCCTTCATCACGTCGCCGCGCTTGACCGCGCCGACGCCGGCCGGCGTGCCGGTCATGATCAGGTCGCCCGGCGCCAGCGTGAACAGGCCCGACAGGTAGGCGATGGTCTCGGGAATGTTCCAGATCAGCTGCGACAGGTCGCCGGTCTGGCGGCGCTGGCCGTTAACGTCGAGCCACACGGCGCCCTTCGCCGGATGGCCGATCTTCGAGGCCGGCACGATCGGGCCGCACGGCGCCGAAGCCTCGACCGCTTTGCCGACTTCCCACGGGCGGCCCATCTTCTTGGCCTCGCCCTGCAGGTCGCGGCGTGTCATGTCGAGGCCGACCGCATAGCCGAACACGTAGTCGAGGGCCTTCTCGGCCGGGATGTCGGCGCCGCCCTTGCCGAGCGCGACGACGAGTTCGATCTCGTGGTGCACATCCGAGGTCTTGGGCGGATACGGGAACTTGCCGTCGAGCACGACATTGTCCGGGTTCTTCTGGAAGAAGAAAGGCGGCTCGCGGTTGGGATCGTGACCCATCTCGATCGCATGCTCGGCGTAGTTGCGGCCGACGCAATAGACGCGGCGGATCGGGAATACCTGGTCGGTGCCGACGACCGGGATGGTCGGAACCGGCGCCGGCGTAATCACGTAACTGGGAACCTTGGACTGCACGTTCATTGTCTCACTCCTGCGTAATATTCGATGCGTTTCTCGATGGCGCCGACCGCCTCGGCGACGACCATGGCAAAAGCGAACAGCAGCACGGTCAGCGCCCAGAACTCCGCCAGCAGGAAATTGCGCGAATAGAGCTCGAACAATTCCCCATAGCCGATGATCGAGACGAGCAGCTGGCCGATGACGACGCCCTTGACGCCACGGATGAAGCCGATGCGGATGCCGGCGAGAATTTCCGGCAGCGCGGCCCAGAAGATGATCTTGCTATAGAGCTGGGCGGAGGTTGCTCCGTAGGACAGCGCCATCTCCTCGAGGGAGCGCTGCATATTGGCGACCCCGGCCTGCGTATCGAGCGCAATGATCCAGACGGCGAACAGGAAGACCGACAGGATCACGGTCGTCTCGCCGAGACCGAACAGGATCATGAGGATCGGCACCAGCGCGGACAGAGGTGCCGACACGAACACGTTGACCCACATGCCGAGCAGCCGCTCGGCGGCCTTGGAGCGGCCCATCAGCAAGCCAAGCGGCACGCCGACGAGAATGGCGAAGGCCATGCCGATGGCGAAACAACGCAACGTCGTGGCGGTCGCCGTCCAGAACGATGCTTTGGCCGTCAACTCGGCGATGGCCGCCAGCACGTCCGTAAAGGGCGGCAGCAGAAGCTTGATGAGCTCGGCGCGCCCGACGATCTCCCACAACACGCACCAGATGATCAGCGAGGCCATCATCGGGACGTCGCGACCGAAAATCCGCATCATCAACTCCAATCGGCCCGAATGGGGAATAGCGAGCGGCGAATGGGGGCGAGCCCCATCACCCGTCTATTCGCTATCCGCTGCTCCTATTCGCCAGTCCACAGCCTGTCGCGCCACGCATTAATCCACGAATTCGCGCAGGACCTGCCAGATTTCCTCGACCGTATCGAGATAGTGGGCGTCGCGGCGGATCTCGTCCGGGCTGCCCGAGCGGTCGACCTTCGGCTCGACGATGCGCGACACGCGTCCCGGCCGCCGCGACAGCATCACGATCTGGTCGGAGAGATACACCGCCTCCTCGATCGAATGCGTCACGAACAGAAACGTCTTGCGCTCGTTCTCGCGCAGCCGCAGCAGGTCCTCCTGGAACTTACGGCGCGTCTGTTCGTCGACGGCCGAGAACGGCTCGTCGAGAAGCAGCACGTCGGCGTTGACGGCCAGCGCCCGGGCGAGTCCGACGCGCTGGCGCATGCCGCCCGACAGCTCGTGCGGGTAGCGTTCCTCGAATCCGGACAGGCCCACTTCCTTGATGTAGTGGCGAGCGATGTCATGGCGTTCGCGTTGCGGCGTGCCGCGCAGCTCGAGGCCGAAGGACACGTTGCGTATCACCGTGGCCCACGGCATCAGGGCGAAATCCTGGAACACAAAGGCGCGCTCCGGCCCGGGGCCGGTCACGCGCCGGCCGTTGACGAGAACCTCGCCCGAGGTCGCCTCGATCAGCCCGGCGATGATCTTGAGCAGCGTCGTCTTTCCGCAGCCGCTCGGGCCGAGCAGCGAGGTCAGCGCGCCGCGCGGGAAATCGAGGTTGATGTCGCGCAGCGCCTCGGTGCCAGTGTCGTAGACCTTGTGGATGCCCCGCACCTGCACGACGGCCTCCGTCGCGACCGACGCGGCCTGTCGCGGCAACGGCGCTGCAGCGATTGTGGAAATGGATTGCATGTCAGGCTCCGCGCTTTTCGGGACGGAACAGCCGCACCTCGACCCATTGCAGGACGGCAAGGGTCAGCGCGGAGAAAAGCACGATCGAGGCGATCGTTGCGTACATCTCCGGGTAGCTGGCCGTGGAACGGTGAAAGGTGATCAGATCGCCGATGCCCGTCGGCGTGATCAGCAGTTCGGCGAGCACGACGCCGATGAAGCCGGCAGAAACGCCGAGGCGAAGGCCGGCGAAGATCAGCGGTGCCGCGTCCGGCAGCATGATCTTGACGATCCGCTGCTGCGGCGTGCCGAGGAACGAGCGGCACATGGCGACCAGCGACGGATTTACGTTGCGGATCGCCTTGTAGGAATTGAGCACGATGACCGGCAGCGCCAGCAGGCAGACAGCCATCGTCTTGGCCGTGAGCCCGATGCCGTAGACGAAGGTGACGAGCGGGATCAGCGCAGCCACGGGCGCCGCCTGCAGCACGATGAAGATCGGCGCGATGAGCCATTCAGCGCTCCGCCGCATGCCGATGAGCACGCCGACCGAAACGCCGACCGTGGCCGAGATGATCAGGCCGATCACCAGCGGCTGCATCGTGATCAGGTAGGCGACCGGCAGAGATCCGTCCGCCGTCATGCGCGCGAAGGCGACCACCGTTTCACTGAAGGGCGGGAAGGCCGCATTGATGGGAATTTGTCCGGCGATTTCCCACAGGCCGCAGAACAGGGCGATCGAGGCGAGCCGCCACACGGTCATTCCGGGCATCCAGAGAGTGGATGCCCGTTCTGGTTCCAG
>DATBIR010000084.1:0-34188 GCA_036556825.1 Beijerinckiaceae bacterium | reverse complement strand
CGTCGAGTGGGCCATCAAGGGCAAGCCGTCCCTGCTCGGCATGGCGTCGGGCGCCATCGCCGGCCTTGTCGCGGTGACGCCGGCCTCCGGCTTCGCCGGACCGATGGGGGCGATCGTCCTCGGTCTCGTCGCCGGCGCCGTTTGCTTCGTCTTCTGCTCGAGCGTGAAGAACGCCCTCGGCTACGACGACAGCCTGGACGTCTTCGGCATCCACTGCGTCGGCGGCATCCTCGGCGCGCTCGCGACCGGCATCCTGGTCAACCCCGCGCTCGGCGGCGCCGGCATTCCCGATTACATCACCAAGCCCGGGGAACTGGCGGTTGCCGATTACGACTTCGCGACGGCAGTGTGGGCGCAGGCCAAGGCCGTCCTGATGACGCTGGCCTGGTCCGGCATCGGCTCGGCCATCCTCTACAAGGTCGTCGACCTGACCGTCGGGCTTCGCGTCACGCCGGACGAGGAGCGCGAAGGCCTCGATCTCGCCGATCACGGCGAGCGCGCCTACAACTACTGAGCCTCGGACGGCTTCCAGCAAAAAGGCCCGGTCCGAGGACCGGGCCTTTCTATTGCTGCGCCGCGCAGCTGGTTAGTGACAGACCTCCTGGCGACGGACCTTCATGACGCCGTTGACGTAGACGCGCTTCGTGCGCACGACGCAATCCTCGCCATCGTCCTCGACGATGACGCGGCGCTGGCGGACAGACCCCGTATAGTAGGGATCATGCCTACCGGCAGACCCGACGGCCGCGCCGGCAGCAAAGCCGCCCACCGCACCGGCGATAGCTGCCGCGTTGCGGCCGTTTTCGGCCTGGGATGGAGTTACCGTTGCGCCGAGCGCCAGAATTGCCACGGCGCCCGAGATCAGCGTTGCTTTGAAAGATGCATCCTTAAACATGCCAGCTCTCCTGCTCTTCTTTCGATAAATTCCGCAGGAGCGATTTTGTTTCATGAACGTCTATTCAGATGCGGCAAGGCCGTTCGCAGATGCAGCACGGCGCCATCGCAAGTCCACCCGCGATGGCGGCGCGCGGCTTTGCGCTGTTGCAAGCGTTAATGCGCGCCGGTGACCTGGCCCCCGGTCGCACGAACATGGCCGGCGAGGCGGGACACCACTTCGCGGGTTTGCCGTAGATAAAGACGGACCGCCGCTTCGGTTCCGTCAGAGGGGGCCGGTCACGCGGCCTTTTTCTTGGCCGTGAGCAGGCCGCGATTGATCAGCGCTTCGGCGATCTGGATGGCGTTGAGCGCCGCGCCCTTGCGCAGGTTGTCGGACACGCACCAGAACGAGAGGCCGTTCTCGACGGTATAATCCTCGCGCAGCCGCGAGATGTAGGTCGGGTCCTCGCCGGCGGCCTCATGCGGCGTGATGTAGCCGCCCGGCTCGCGCTTATCGAGCACGACGATGCCGGGGGCCTGGCGCAGCACGTCGCGCGCCTCGTCGGCCGTGATCGGCTTCTCGAACTCGACGTTGACGGCTTCCGAATGGCCGATGAAGACCGGCACGCGCACGCAGGTTGCGGTCAGCTTGATCTTCGGGTCGAGGATCTTCTTGGTCTCGACCATCATCTTCCATTCTTCCTTGGTGTAGCCGTCCTCCATGAACACGTCGATATGCGGGATCAGATTGAAGGCGATCCGCTTCGGGAATTTCTGGGTCTTGACCTCGCCGGCCGTGAACACGGCGCGGGTCTGGTCGAACAGCTCGTCCATCGCCTCCTTGCCGGCGCCGGAAACGGACTGGTAGGTCGCGACCACCACGCGCGTGATCCTGGCGTGGTCGTGCAGGGGCTTCAGAGCCACCACCAGCTGCGCGGTCGAGCAGTTCGGATTGGCGATGATATTCTTCTTGGTATAGCCGCGCACGGCATCGCCGTTCACCTCGGGCACGACCAGCGGCACGTCCTCGTCGTAGCGCCAGGCCGACGAGTTATCGATCACCACGGCGCCCTGCGCGCCGATGCGTGGCGACCACTCCTTCGAGACGGTGCCGCCCGCCGACATCAGGCAGATGTCGACGTCGGAAAAGTCGTAGGTGTCGAGGGTTTTGACCTTAAGGGTCTTGTCGCCGAACGAGACCTCCGTGCCCTGGCTGCGGCGCGAAGCGAGCGCCACCACCTCGTCGGCCGGAAAGGCGCGCTCGGCCAGGATGTCGAGCATCTCGCGCCCGACATTGCCCGTCGCTCCGACCACGGCGACCTTGTAACCCATTGCTGTTCTCCTGTTCGGCTTGCCCTCACATATAGGGTGCCGGGCGTCGCGACAACGTGAAGCTCGCCAGAGGGTATATCTGGCATCCTGCCCGGCCGAAAAAGGGCCCTTGGATGAATCGTGTCGCCACCCCGGAACTCGGCCGGCGCCGCTTCGTGACCGGCGGCCTCGCTGCAGCCGGAGCGCTGATCCTGGAGGCGGGTGCGTTGGCCCAGCAGCGCGGCCTCGTCCCAACCCTGGCGCAGACTGCCGGCCCCTTCTATCCGGTGTCCTTCCCGGCCGATACCGACAACGATCTGGTCGTGCTGCGCGGCAGCGCGGCCCGGGCCGAGGGCGTGGTTACCCATGTCATGGGCCGGGTGCTCGGCACGGACGGCAAACCCGTCGCCGGCGCCACCGTCGAGATCTGGCAATGCGACGCGCACGGGCGCTACCTGCATCCCGGCGACGCCGGCCGCCGGCCGCGCGACAGCGCCTTCCAGGGTTTTGGCCGGGCCGTCGCGGCGGATGACGGGGCGTATCGCTTTCGCACCATCCGTCCGGTGCCCTATCCGGGACGCACGCCGCACATCCATTTCTCGGTCACGGCCCTGGGGCGGCGCGAACTCGTCACGCAGATGTATGTGGCGGGCGAGGCGCTGAACGAGCGCGACGCGCTCTACAGGAGCATTCGCGACGCGCGGCAGCGGGAGACGGTCACCGTCCGGCTCGAGGCGGCGAATGGCGTCGAGCCGGGCGCGCTCGCCGGCACGTTCGACATCGTCCTCGCCTGACCCGCGGCGGCGCGCGTTGCCGATCTGCGCGAATGGTTGACGGAGTCGGGCCCGCGACGACGTCGCGTAACCGGCGATTCACACTGCCCGACGAATCGCCGCCGCGGATGACCGATCAGGCGAGCCGGCGCGCCGGATTCGTGCGATGACAGGCGGGAGGCCGCGAGGTCGCCTCGCGATGTAGCCGAGTTCCCGCCCCGCATGCCACCGCCGATCGCAGCGCAGCCACAGGACGTTTTTGCGATCCGCATCGAGCCGCGTCAGGCGCCCGCCAATCGCCGGCAGCACGGGCGTCGGCCGACGCGGCTGCTGCGCATCGGCCTCGGCTCAGGGGTCGTGATGGCGGTTGTGGCGTATGTCGCGCATCAGGGCGAGGTGAAGCCAGATGCGGCGGTCAGGCAGCGGCCCGAGCGGTTTGCCGCGACCGCGCCGCCGCCGGTTTGGCAGGAGATCGGTAACTCGAGCCCGATCTATGCCCTCGATGCGCCCGCCTTGAAGGCGCTGCCCGTCGACCTCGAGGCGCGGCGCCATGCGAGCGGGGCCCGCGAGGACGCGCTCACCTACGGGACCTTCGACAACGCCGTCGAGGCACATGCCCGTCTCGTCGTGCAGGACGGCGTCGGCGCGCACAGGCCGCACAGCTTTTTCGTCGACCTGGCGCGCGGTGCCGCCAATGCCGGGCTGGCGGTGATGCGCAGCGGCCAGCCGGTCGCGCTGCCGACCAAATTCGGCATGGCGGAATCGGCAGAGGTCGTGCTGTCCGCAGCCTCCGACCGCAGCTGTCGCGCCATTCGCCTGGCGCAGGCCGATGCCGAGTTCCTGGTCGTGGGGTGGTTTTGCGGCGCCCACGCGCAGCCGGTCACGCAGCGCGAGCTGACATGCCTCATCGATCGCCTCGCGCTCACGCCGGCGGCAGCCGACGATGTGGAGCTGAAGGCGCTGTTCGCGCGCGCCGACCGGCAGCGCCAGGCCGTGTGCACGCCGCAGCCGCTTGCGCCTGTACGCAAGGCGACGCCGGCGCGAACGCCGAAACGCACGCACAAAGCCGCGCGCGCCGCGGAACCGCGCGCCACCATACGGCGTCTACTCAAAGTGCTTCGATAAGTCTTAACCGTGTTCGCCTATGGGCTCACATCGAACCGGCATCTGTGTTAGCATCCAAATCGCACCGGGGACTTCTGTCATGCGTCGTATCGCTTCTCTTGGCTCTCTTGGCCTTCTCTCGATTGCGGCGGTGATGGCCGCTGCTCCCGCCGCAGAGGCGCAGCAACAAATTCGCTATCGCCAGGATGGCCGGGTGCTGATCCTCAACGTGAAGCCGCGGAGCTATCTCGACCCGGGCAACGTCGTCCCGGTCGGCTCCGAACACCGCGTCGGCACGGCCTTCAGCGAGACGGTGTCATATCTGAATATGCCGCCCTGGCATCACCAGCGCGACCGCTTCGGCCAAGGCAGCCTGCCCGACCCGGTCACCAACGGACCGTTCGTCGGCGCGCAGAATCCCTTCGGCCCGATCGACTGGGTTGCCCCGCGGTAGCGCCAGGAAATTTTTCCCCGCGAAGCGTAGGTGGCGCGCATGCGCAGCATGCGTGCCGGATGCGGCGGCAGCGCCATCTTACGAGATGGTGGCGCTGCCACCCCACCCGGTCGCCGCCGTTGCGGGCGACACGCTGCACGAAAGCGTCGCGCCGTATCCCGATCGTAGGGAGGCGAGCACGTAGGCACCGATCGCGCCGGCAGCGTGCAGACCCGGGGCTTGTCCGGCCGGCTGCTGGTCTGCCGGTAAAGAAGCCGGGTCAATGTCACGAGAAGAATGATCGCGCTGTGAAGCTCAGCAGCGCCTGAACCGCTGCGCGGCCGGCCGCCCCGAACGGGGTACGCACCGGCCGCGACGAGGGGCGCAGCCAGGACGCCGACCACTGCAAAGGCCGCTGCCGCCATGGCCGACCGGACGGATCGGCGTTGCGCAGCCGATGGTTCGCGCCCATCACGGCACCGAACCCCCACGAGGCCCAGCATGGACATGCAGCGACTGCGATCCCCAGGCCCAGAACGCGGACGATCAGCTGTGCGGTGTGCGCGGCGCCTGCATCACGCCAACGCCTGAAGCTCGCGCAGCAGCGCGTCGCCCATCTCGTTCGTGCCGACGGCGTTGGTCCCCGGCGCGGCGATGTCCTTGGTGCGCAAGCCTGACGCGAGCACGTTGGCGATGGCCCGGTCGACCAGGTCGGCCTCCCGCGCCATGCCGAAGGAATAGCGCAGCGCCATCCCGAACGAGCCGATCATGGCGATCGGATTAGCGAGACCCTTGCCGGCGATGTCGGGAGCCGAGCCGTGCACCGGCTCGTACATGGCAGCGCGGCGACCGGTCCTGGCATCCTCCTCGCCGAGTGAGGCCGACGGCAGCATGCCGAGCGAGCCGGTCAGCATCGACGCCACATCCGACAGCACGTCGCCGAACAGGTTGTCGGTGACGATCACGTCGTATTGCTTCGGCCAGCGCACGAGCTGCATGGCGCAATTGTCGGCGAGCACATGCTCCAGCGTCACGTCGGAAAACTCGTCCTTGTGGACGCGGGTCACCACCTCGTTCCACAGCACGCCCGACTTCATCACGTTGCGCTTTTCTGCCGATGAGACCTTGTTCCGACGCTTGCGGGCGAGGTCGAAGGCGACCCGCGCGATGCGCTCGATCTCGCTCGTCGTGTAGACCTGCGTATCGACGGCGCGCTTCTCGCCGCTCTCGAGCGTGACGATCTCCTTCGGTTCGCCGAAATACACGCCGCCGGTCAGCTCGCGCACGATGACGATGTCGAGCCCCTCGACGACGTCGCGCTTCAGCGACGAGGCATCGGCCAGCGCCGGGTAACAGATCGCCGGGCGCAGATTCGCGAACAGGCCGAGATCCTTGCGCAGGCGCAGGAGCCCGGCCTCGGGGCGGGCCTCGTAGGGCACCTTGTCCCATTTGGGACCGCCGACGGCGCCGAACAGGATGGCATCGGCCGCCTGCGCCCGCGCCATCGCGGTATCGGTGATGGCGACCCCGTGGGCGTCATAGGCGGCGCCGCCAACGAGATCGGTCTCGGTCTCGAAGCCGGCAAGGCCGCTCTTGCGGAACCAGGCGACGAGCTTGTCGACCTGCCCCATCACCTCCGGACCGATCCCGTCGCCGGGCAGCAGCAGCAGTTTGTAAGTCGCCATCGATATCCCCTCTTGTTCTGTCGTTGTGCCGCGACGCAAGTCGGATGTTTCCGACTTGCGCATCAACAGGCCGAACTCGGGCAGGCTCGAGTTCGGCGCCGGCGAGCGCCCGTCCCTTAGGGGGAGGGACGGATAGGACGCAAGTAGCAGGTGAGGCTCAGCGCCCCCGCAGCGCCTGTAGCACCTTGCCGCCGGCCCGCCCGGTCGGCGCCATGCCGAGGCGGCGCTCGATATCCTTGATGGCGTCCCGCGTCTTCTGGCCGACGCGGCCGTCCGGCTCGCCGACATCGTAGCCGCGCGCCGTGAGCAGGCGCTGCAGGTCGCGCCGCTCGGCGCGGGACAGGGGCGGATCGTCGGTCGGCCAGGGCGCGCGGATGCCGGCGGCGCCGCGCAGGCGGTCCGACAGCACCGCGATGGCGAGACCGTAGGACTCGGCGGCGTTGTAGGAATAGAGCGCGTCGAAATTCCGGGTGACCAGGAAGGCCGGACCATCCGCGCCAGCCGGGATGAGGATGCCCGCCGGCCCGTCGCCGCTGAGGGCGCGGCCATCGATGCGGCGCACGCCCATGGCCGCCCAGCTGGAGATCGGACGCTTGTTCTTGCGGCCCGCGAGCGCGGTGTTGAAGCCGTGCGGGAGCCGTACCTCGTAGCCCCAGGGGCGCCGGGAATCCCACCCGGCCTTGCGCAGGAAATTGGCGGTCGAGCCGAGCGCGTCCGGCACCGAATCGACGACATCGCGACGGCCGTCGCCGTCGAGGTCGACGGCGAGGCGGTGGAAGGTCGTCGGCATGAACTGGGTGTGGCCGAATGCGCCCGCCCAGGAGCCGTTCAGGCGCCGCGCGTCGATGTCGCCGTTCTGGATGATCTTGAGCGTGGCGAACAGCTCGCCGCGGAAATAGTCGCGGCGACGGCTGCCGTAGCACGCGATCGTGGCGAGCGACTGCACGAGGGGCCGCCCGCCGATATCCTTGCCGAAATTCGACTCGACGCCCCACACCGCCGCGATGGTGTGGCGGTCGACCCCGTAGCGGCCCTCCGCGGCGGCGAGCGCCGAGCTCCACTGGCGCATGGCGGCGCGCCCGTCCGCGACGCGCTCGTCGTCGACCAGGGCGGCCATGTAGTCCCAGATCGGCGTCTTGAACTCGGGCTGATTATCCATTGCCTCGAGCACGCTCCGGTCCGGCGCCAGGCCGCGCATGGCGCTGTCCAAGGTCGCGCTGGAAATGCCGGCGGCCGCGGCCTGGCTGCGCAGGCCCGCCAGGCAGGATGCGTCGAACTGCGCAGCGGCCGGCGCCGCGCCGATGATGCCGGCGATCAGGGCCAGGATGATGCGAGGCGCCATGCGCGTCTCCTCCACGAGGTATCACAAAGCAGCAGGGGGCAGTTAAAGGGCGGTTACCGGATGGGGGCGCCGATGCGAAGCAGAGAGCCGTTCGGATCGATGACGGCGAATTCCCGCATGCCCCACGGCCGCTCCGCAAGCGGCATCAGACGCGGGATGCCCGTCGCCGGCAACGCGGCGCGGGCGAACGCCTCGTAAAGCACGTCGACCTCGTCGGTGCGGACGTAGCAGCCGCAGATCGAGGTTGCCGGGTCCAGCTCCGCATGCGGAAAGAAGTGCAGCTCCACATCCCCGCGCCGCATGATCAGATAGGCGTCAGGCGGATGATACAGGGACGCGACGACAAAGCCGAGGGCTTCGTAGAAGCGTGCGGTCTTTTCGAAATCCCGCGCCGGCAGGATGGGAGCGACGGTCACGCGCTCGCGCGCGCCGCTGTCACTAGCCGGGAACGCCGCCACGTCGCTCAGCTTTTGCCCTTGGCGCGCTCTGCCGCGACGATGGCGCTGCAGGTATCGATGCAGGCGTCGCAGATGAAGACGCGCGGGCCGGCGACCAGATTGGCCACCTCGTGCTCGGAGCGTCGACAGAAGCTGCAGGTCAGCGCCTTTCGGCGGGGCTGCAAACGGGTCAACCATGCCATCATGGCCGCCTCCTGTTCGTCTCCAGGAATGCCCAAGCCTACGCCCAGGGCCGGGTCTGCGCGACCTTCTTTTCGTAGCTGTCGATGGCCGGAGCCTTTTCCAGCGTGAGGCCGATGTCGTCGAGGCCGTTGAGAAGGCAATGCTTGCGGAACGGGTCGATGTCGAAGCGGATCATGCCGCCGTCGGGGCCACGGATCTCCTGCGCCTCGAGGTCGATGGTGAGGGTCGCATTGGCGCCCCGGTCGGCATCGTCGAACAGCTTTTCCAGGTCTTCCGGCGACACCTTGATCGGCAGGATGCCGTTCTGGAAGCAGTTATTGAAGAAGATATCGGCAAAGCCCGTGGAAATGACGCAGCGGATGCCGAAGTCGGCGAGCGCCCACGGCGCATGCTCGCGCGACGAGCCGCAGCCGAAATTGTCGCCGGCGACGAGAATCTGCGCCTTGCGGTAGGCCGGCTTGTTGAGCACGAAATCGGGATTTTCGGACCCGTCCTCCCGGTAACGCATCTCGGAGAACAGGGCCGTGCCGAGGCCGGTGCGCTTGATGGTCTTCAGATACTGTTTCGGGATGATCATGTCGGTGTCGACATTGACGATCCGCAGCGGCGCGGCGACGCCGGTCAGGGTGGTGAACTTGTCCATGGAAGCTTGGCCTGGTTGAGGTAGTCCTTTGAGCCCTCTCTTGCGGGGTGGCGCCGGTATGGTCAAGGCCAAACGGCTCCCGGGTCAGGGCGGCGCAACGGCGCGCTTCATCGCCTCGACGATCTCGTCCGGCTGGCTCGCCACGTCGCCGACCATGCGCTCGAGCGCGGCTCCGGGAGCCGGGTCGACGCCGAGGCGCCGCCGCGCCGCATCGGCGAGGAATTTCGGGTCCTTGACCATCTCGTCGAAGGCGCGCCGCAGGGCCTCGAGCCGCTCCTTCGGAACGTCGGGCGTCGACAGGACCGCGCGCCCGATCGTGGAGGTGCTGGCCATCAGCTTGAGGATGTTGCGGTCCCGGTCGCTGGTGGCGAGCTCCAGGACGGTCGGCACGTCCGGCAGCTTGGAAAAGCGCTCGAGGGCGATCGTATAGAGAAAGTTGACCTTCTTCTGCTCGAGCCAGTCCGGCTTGGTTTCGAGATAGTCCCAGCTCGTGCTGCCGTTGCCGGAGGCCTCGCCGCGCTCCATCGCAAGCCCCATCCCCGCGGTCGACTCGTAGCCCAGGACCACCTTGAATCTGGTGCCGATCAAACGGTTCAGCGCCCACGGGATGGTGGCCGAGGTGCCGGCGGCGGCATTGGCCGACAGCACGACCTCGGTGCGCTTTGCCTCATCGATGGTCCGGGCCGGGGAGTTGTGCCAGACGAGCCCGACGAGCACGCTCTGGTCGACGCGTCCGACGTAGGAGAAGCGCTGCGGGTCGTATTTGCGCGTGCGATCCGCGATCTTCTCCAGCACGAAGGTCGGCTGGAACATGGCGAGCACGCTGCCATCCTTCGGCGCGACGTTGAACACGTATTCCGCCGCCGCGATGCTGCCGGCGCTTGGCATGTTGCGCGGAACGATCGTCGGCCGGCCCGGGATGAAGTCGCCGAGATGCTGCGCGACGAGGCGCGCGCTGAGATCGTAGCCGCCGCCGGCGCCGAGGCCGATGATCATCGTGATGGTCTTGCCTTTGTAGAAATCCTCGACGGCATCGGCCCGTGCGGCTGCCGCCGACGTCACGAAGCAAAAGGCGAGGCAGGCCCGTCGAACCAGCCACGCGTTCAACATGCGCATCCTCCCGTTTCGGCGCGGTTGCAGGGTCAAGCCCTGCACCCCTCATGGCCGCCATAATGGCGCAAAATCGCAGCATTTTAAGCAACTTCCTTTGCGGCCGATTCACTCCGACTCCAGCAAAGACGGGTTGCCGCAGCGGCCTTAATCGGCCCTCCATCGCTGTGGTGTGAGCTGGGCGCTCCGAACAAATCCGGAGCGGGACCAGCGATTGCCGGCCGACGCTCCGGAAGGGGCGTGGCATGGGAGTTTTTGGCAAAGCGCGCAGCCTTGCGCATATTTCCGCGGCCGTCCTCGGTCTCGCGTCGGCGGCGCCGATGGCCGGCGAGGCTCCGGCCGAGCCCGCCGGCGCGCGCATTCAGCTCGCCGCAATCGCGACACCACCGTCCATCGAGGCGTCTTCCCGGCCCTCCGCACGCGAGCCGTTCGACCGCGCCGCGCCCGAAAGCCCGACCTATTCCGCCAAGTGGTATGCGGCCGCCGCCGCGGTCGCGGCCGATCGCGAGGTCGTGGCGCGCTGCCGCGCCGCGCCCGGCGCGTGTCCCGAACCGGCCAGGCGCTTCATGGCTATGATCCACGAGGCGCGCGACAAGGACGGGCGCGCCCGCCTTGGCGAGATCAACCGCGCCGTCAATCTCGCCGTCCGCTTCACGCGCGACGCGGCGCAGCATGGCGCCGACCTCTGGGCTTCGCCTCTGGCGACCCTGTCGTCGGGCCGCGGCGATTGCGAGGATTACGCGATCCTGAAGATCATGGCCCTGCGCGAACTCGGGATGCCGGCCTCGGACCTGCGTCTCATCGTCATGCGCGACGTCCGGTTGCAGCAGGACCACGCGGTCGCCGTGGCGCGGCTCGATGGCCGCTGGATCGTGCTCGACAACCGGCGGCTGGTTCTGCTCGAGGCCGACGCTCTGCACGGCTACACGGCCCTCGCCACCTTCGAGGCTGACGGTGAGCCAGCCCTCGTGGCGCCCTTCGCCGACGCCGGGGATGCGCGCCCCGTCCCGGCGCCATCCTGGCCCGCGGCAATTTTCAACCCTTCGTGATCGTCCCCATGGACGGCGGCACAAGAACCCTTATAGTTGATCAAGAGTATGTGATGTCCGGCAAGACAATGACATGGTGGATGACCGCGGGCCTCGGCGCCGTTCTCCTGCTGATGCCCGCTTCGCTGCCGCATTCGCGGCAGGCGGCCAATATCCTGACCCCGGTCTGCCAGGCGCCCGACGGTGAGATCGCGTCGGAGGCGCCGCTGCGCCATCTTCCGGCGGTGCTGCAGACACACGCCCGGCCGCGGGTGCTCGCCATCGGATCATCCTCGACCGCGGGGGTCGGGTCGACCTCGCCGTACAACACTTATCCGGCGCAGCTCGAGGCAATCCTCGAACGGCTCCTGAAGGACGTCGACCTGGAGATGTTCAATCGCGGCGTCTCGGGCGAGATCGCCACGACCACCGCCGAACGTCTCAGGCAGGAGGTGGAGCGCCTGCGACCGCACCTCGTGCTCTGGCAGGTCGGCACCAACGACGCGCTGCGCGGCGTGCCGGTCGAGAGCATCGAGGCGACGATCCGCGACACGGTGCAATGGGTCAAGGAGCACAACGCCGACGTCGTGCTCGTCGGCCTTCAATACACCCCGCGCTTCGCGCGGGACGAGCATTACACCCGGGTGCGCCACGCCATCAGCCGCGTTGCCGCGAGCGAGAACGTGCTGCTCGTGCGCCGCTTCGACGCCATGGCCTTCATCGCCAGGACCCAGGCCAACATCGATTACCTGTCCGGCGATCAGTTCCACCTCAACGACGTCGGCTACCATTGCATGGCCGAGCACGTGGCGCAGGCGCTCGTCACGAATGTCTTCCTGCGCCGGCGCGATGTCGCCTTCGGCTGGTAACTCCGCGACAACGGCTCACCGCGCAGGTCGGGCAGGGCTTCAGCTGAAGCGACCTTTGCCCGCATGAGCCCCGGCTCAGGCGCCGCCGGCGACAATGCACCTGTGCTGTCGGCGGCAGCACAATGCACTTGTGCTCGCGGCGGCAGCCGTCGAGGATGGGGCTCTCGCACAGCCCCAAGGTTCAGCAACATATGACCGGCATCGCCTTGATCACCGGGTCGGGCCGCGGCATCGGCGCGGCGACCGCCAGGCTAGCCGCCAGACGCGGCTACGCCGTCTGCATCAACTATCTCAATCGCGCCGAGCGCGCCCAGGCAATCGCGGACGAGATCCGCGCCGGCGGCGGCCGCGCCATCCTGATCCAGGGCGACACCGCCGATGAAGCGGCCGTCATCGCGATGTTCGAAACGATCGATCGCGAACTCGGCCGGGTCACGTCGCTCGTCAACAATGCCGGCATCACCGGCAAAGCCGGGCGTCTGGACAGCTACGACGCGGCGGAACTGCGGCGTGTCCTCGACGTCAATGTCATCGGCGTGATGTTCTGCGTGCGCGAGGCCGTCAAGCGCATGTCGACCCGGAACGGCGGCGCTGGTGGAACCATCGTCAACCTCTCGTCGATCGCCGCGGTGCTCGGCGGGGCCAACAGCTGGATCCCCTATGCGGCGGCAAAGGGCGCCATCAACGCGCTCACGGTCGGTCTCTCGCGCGAGCTGGCTGGGGAGGGAATTCGCGTCAATGCCATCATGCCGGGCCTGATCGACACCGAGATTCACGCCGAGGCGGGCGTCGGCGACCGGCTCAAGGCCCTGATGCCGACCGTGCCCATGGGGCGCATCGGCACTGCCGAGGAATGCGCCGAGGCGATCCTCTGGCTCATGTCGAACGAGGCGGCCTACATGACCGGCGCGTTGATCCCGATCAGCGGCGGGCGCTGATCTCCCGCTCCGTTCCCCATAAGTTTCATGGCCTCGTTCCACCGGAGCGGTGGCGATTTCGCCCGATCATGCTCTAGACCTTCGGCAATGCGCCCGCGCGTGAAGCGAGGCTCGCGGGCCACGTCGCCGAACATCGCTTGGGAGGAGAAAATGCCGACAAGACGGGCCGTTCTGACAAGCCTTGCCTTCGCGGGCGCTCTGGCCGCCATGGCCCCGCCGGTGCTGGCGCAGGGCAGCTATCCCACGCGCAACATCCGCGTCGTCGTGCCCTTCCCGGCCGGCGGCACGACCGACATGCTGGCGCGTGTCTTTGCGCAGCGCATGAGCGAAGGTCTCGGCCAATCGGTGCTCGTCGAGAATATGGGTGGCGCGGGTGGCTCGGTCGGCGCCGATGCCGTTGCCAAGGCGGAGCCTGACGGCCATACGCTGTTGTTCCATAACCTGACCTTCTCGACCACCACCGCCTCGCTGCAGCATGCCGGGCGCGCGCGTCATGACATCGAGAAGGATTTCGCGCCGGTCTCGCTCGCCGCCAACGTGCCCATGCTGCTCGTCGCGAATCCGTCTGTCCCGGCCAAGGACCTGAAGGAGTTCATCGCCCTCGCCAAGCAGGGCAAGCAGCCGCTGTTCTACGGCTCGACCGGCCCGGGAAGCGTGATGAATTTCGCCGGCGAGGTGCTCAAGCGCGACTCCGGCATCACCATGGAACACGTGCCGTTCCGGGGCGCTGCGCCGCTGGTCCAGGAATTGATCGCGGGGCGCATCCAGTTCGGCGGCGACCAGCTTTCGACCGCCCTGGAACATGTCCGCTCCGGGGCGCTCAAGCCGATGGGCACCTTGTCGGCCACCCGCATTTCGGTGCTGCCCGACGTGCCGACGGTGCGCGAGCTCGGCCTCCCCAACATGGAGATGCGTGGCTGGAACGGCTTCTTCGCGCCGGCGAGGACGCCCGAGCCGGTGATTGCGCGGCTGCACCAGGAGATCGTGAAAGCCGCCAAGCATCCGGACGTGCAGCGCCGGCTGGCGGAAGTCGGCGCCGAGGCCGTTGGTTCGACGCCCGGCGAACTGGGGCAGGTGGTGCGCGAGCAGGTGAGGGCGGTCAGCCCGCTGATCAAAGAGCTCAATCTGGTCGTGCAATAGAGCATGACCCCGGCAAGAGCCTGCCCGGACGGGGATCCCGGATCATGCGACGGGAAGAAGATGCGAGCCGGATCGGTTCATTCCGCTGAAAGAAATGCCCCGGACACCGCCCGGGGCATGCGAAACGCCAGCACGGAACCGGGCCGGTTCGGATCGAACCGGCCCCATCCGGACGTCAATTCACGGTGTGGAGAGCGACGCGGGCGGTCCCCGACATGCCGATCTGCCGTGCGGCGGCGTGGGCGAGATCGATCACGCGGCCCTTGGCAAAGGGACCACGGTCGTTGATGCGCACGACCACGGAACGGCCGGTCTTCTCGTTGACGACGCGGACCTTCGTGCCGAATGGCAGCGTGCGATGCGCCGCCGTGAGCGCCTGGCTGTTGAAGACCTCGCCGTTGGCGGTGCGACGGCCGTGAAAGCCCGGGCCGTACCAGGAGGCCTCGCCGCGCTGCATGGCGCTGATGGCCCTGTGATCGATAGCCGCCTCGGCCGCAAATGATGAAACGAATGTAGAAGCGATCAATGTAGCGAATACAGACAATGAAGGTTTGTGTAATTTCACAGCGCATCCCCGCTTTGTTGTTGGTGCGGGAGCTATGTAAGGTCAAACGTGACGAGAATTTGGCGCTATATTCGCCAAAGTGTTTCAAAATAGCCTGGCGGCTCGACACTTCTCGCCAACTTATACGCTTACTAAAGACGCCAAGTCCTTTCTAAATTACACCAGCCGAATCGAGTAGTTTTCAGCCGGCGGGAACTTCCGAGCCAAAGTTGGCGCCCCGGCGGAGGAGATCGACCCAGGCGGCCGCGGGCTGGGCTCCGGACACCGCCCAGGCGCCGTCGACGATGAAAAAAGGAACGCCCGACACATCGAGGCGCGCGGCCTCCTCCTCCGCAGCGATTACCGACGTGAGCAGAGCGGCATCGTCGAGGGCGGCGCGCGCGGCGTCGCGGTCGAGGCCGATTTCGCCGCCGAGGTCGGCCAGAATGTCGGCGCAGCCCACGTCGAGCGCCCGCTCGAAGTAGGCCCTGAACAGCGCTTCCGCGGCGGCTCCGCCCGCCCCGAGGCTCGTCGCATGCGCGATCAGAATATGGGCCTTGCGCGTGTTCGGCGTCCGCCGGATGCGCTCGAAGGCGAAGCTGATGCCCTCCTCGAGCCCGCGCGCCGTCATCTCGCGGTCGAGCTGGCGAGCCCTGTCGGGGCCGAATTTGCGCGCCCGGTAGAGAGGCCGCTCCATGCCCTCCGGCGGCATGCGCGGATTGAGTTCGAAGGGCAGCCAGCGGATCGCGGCCCCGATCCCGAGCTGCTCGAGCGCCCGTTCGAGGCGGCGTTTACCAAGGAAGCACCACGGGCAGATCACGTCGGAAAAGACGGCTATGGACGGGGTTGCAGGCATGCGCGCGCTCCGCGGCAGGGAGCGCCAGACTGCGCGGGGCGCTTGGGGCCTGGCAAGCCTGCCCCGATCTGGCCCGATTTGCCGGCGAACACATGCTTCTGAAAAGCTCAGGGATCGAATGATTTATCGCCTTCTCCTCGGCGGACTGGCCGCAGCCGGCCTGGCCCACCCAGCCTGCGCCTACGACGTCAAAGCCAAGGTCGCGCTCGACCCGCTGATTACAAGGCACGCCAAGGCGAACGACGTACCGCCGGCCCTCGTCCATCGCATCATCCTGCGTGAGAGCCGCTATAACGCGCGCGCCGTCGGGCGAGGCGGTACCATGGGGCTCATGCAGATCAAGCACGGCACCGCGCGCGCCCTCGGCTATACCGGGGCTCCGGAGGGCCTTCTCGATCCGGATACCAACCTGACATTCGGGGTGCGCTATCTCGCCGGGGCATACCGGGTCGCCAACGGAGATCAGAACCGCGCCGTCGGCTATTTCGCGCGCGGCTATTACTATGACGCGAAGCGGCGCGGCCTGCATCGCGGCCTCGCGCAACGCCCCGTCGCGGCCGAGGAGCAGCAGGCGGCGGCTCCCGCACCGGCGCCGCCGGCGCAACCTCCGTCGCTCTTCGCGCTGATCTTCGCGCCGACCGCGCAGAGCCCGCAGGAGATGGCGCCGGCAGTGGAGCAGCCGGCCGTCGAAGAGCAGCCGGCACCGGCACCCTCAGCCAAGCGCAGGCGGCGCGCTGCGGCGGCCCATGCCGACGCTGCGGATCAGGTTGCAGGAACAGGGGCGCCAGAGAGGCCGGCCCAAAGGCGACGGGCTTCCGCGGTGGCGGCGCCGGCCATAGCCGCAGTGCCGCCCGCAGGACGTGCGGGCGCGGACGACGCGCGCATGATCGCCGAAGAGACCGCCGGTGTGGTCAGGCGGGACGTTCGGCTTTCAAGGCGTGCAGGAGGCGCTGACGCAAATCGTTCTGGGCGAAAGGCTTCTGCACAACCGGACGATCCCGGTAAGTCTCCTTGATGCCGGCGCTGCCGTAGCCGGTCGAGAACACGAACGGCACGTTGCGCTTCTCGAGGGTCTCGGCGACGGGATAGACCGGCTCGCCGGCGACGTTGACGTCGAGAATGGCGAGGTCGAGCGCCTCGGTGGCCGCGAGGTCGAGGGCCGTGTTGAGGCGGCCGGCCGGGCCGACTACCTCGCAGCCGAAATCGAGCAGCATGTCCTCCAGCAGCAGCGAGATCGCCGCTTCATCCTCGACCACCAGAATGCGCAAGCCATTCAGGTCGTTGCCGTTGCGCGTGCCGTCTGTCACTGCCCCATTTCCGTCTTGAGGGATGCGGCGCCACGATCGCGTGGCGGCGGCTCGGACCAACGCCGGTGCAGATCGTTCCGCTGCAATCTGGCTTTGCAGAGGGCTGCTGGCAGCCCCTCGAATGACCGTCTTCTATCGGGTTCGATCCGCGAATGTAAGGGCTTTCCCGACGCTTCGGCCCGGTCCCCGAAGCGTTCGGCTCTCTTGCGCCGACGATCCTGAACCGCGGCTGAAGGATGCCCGAAGCAGGCGGGACGGGCCCGATCGGCGCGGCTAAGGGCTTGCGCCTTCCCGCGGCGAAGCCACATAGATGGCGCCATGGTTAACGTGCCACTTTTCAACACCCTGATCGAACTCGCCGCGAGGACATTCGGCCCATTGGCCGACGAGCGCCGCGCGCCCGAGGACGATCAGCGCTTGGCGATCGCCGCGCTTCTCCTGCACGTCGCCCGTGCGGACGGCCGCCTGCGCGACGCCGACCGGGCAAGGCTGGCGGCCCTGTTCCAGTTCTGGTTCAGGCTTCCCGCAGACGAAGCCAAGCGCCTGGTCGCGCGCGGCGACCTGGTCGATCGCGAAACCCACAGCCTCGCCACCCTGGTCGGGATGGCTGGCCACGACACGCCGGTTGCCGAACGGCGCGAGCTTCTCGCGATGGCCTACACCGTGGCGGCCGTGGACGGAGCCATGCAGGAATTCGAGGACGACCTCGTCTGGCGCGTTGGCCAGCTCCTCGGCCTCGATGACCAGGACATCGTCGCCGTCAAGGACGCGACGCTTGGCGGCACGACGTTGTCGCACGCCGTCCCATAGATCGCCGAATCGCTTCGGCACGGATCGAGCCCGCTCGCAACGTCGCGAGGCGCATGATCCCGGATCAAGGCGGGACAGGCGTTCGCCGGGCCATGCTGAGGGGTTCACGCGGTGATCGGCCGTGTGGTAACTGCGCCGGATGAAACCGCTCTCGATATCCATGCTGACGATTTGCGGCCTCGAGGAACTCGAGCACCACAGCGGCCGTGCCGTCACGCATGTCCTCTCGATCCTTGACCCCGACTGTCCGGATCCGGATGCATTCCGCGCCTATGATCCGCATCATCGCACCATCCTGCGCTTCCACGACATCATCGAGCCGATTCCCGAGCAGGTGCTGCCCGAGCCCGCGGATGTCGTGGCGATCCTTGCATTCGGCCGCTCGCTCGGCGAAGACGCGGCCGAACGCAACGAAGGCCACCTGCTCGTCCATTGCCATGCCGGCATCTCCCGCTCGACCGCCGCGATGGCGATGCTGCTCGCGCAGATCCACCCGCACGAGGACGAAAACGAGATCTTTGCGCGTCTTCTGCGCATCCGCCCGCAGGCCTGGCCGAACTCGCGCATGATCGGCTTTGCCGACGATTTTCTGGAGCGCGAGGGACGGCTCAACGCGGCGCTGGGGCGGCTTTACCGGCAGCAACTCGCTCGACGGCCGGACCTTGCCGAAACGATGCGCTATCACCGTCGCGGCCACGAGATCGATATGGCGGAAACATCGAGCCTCGCCTAGGCCACTCCCCGCTGCCTTGACGCGGTCCTCGGGGCGACCGGCCCATTTCGTCGACGGCGTCGCAGAAGCCATCACTTCGCAATCCGCAATGAAAGAAGACGGCGATTGACGGTCATGACACGGGCGGCCAGGCCACTTGCCCTGGCCATCATCTCGTCGTGCCTGCTCACGACGGCGAGCCGGGCCGAGAATTCGGACAAGATCTCGGCTGCCGTGGACCGTGCCTTCCGGCCACTCCTGAAGACACATGACGTGCCCGGAATGGCTATCGCCGTGACGGCCGACGGCCGGCAGCATTTCTTCAGCTACGGAGTTGCCGCGAAGGCTCGGAACGTGCCGGTGACGCAGGACACGCTGTTCGAGATCGGCTCCATCAGCAAGACATTCACAGCGACGCTGGTCTCCTACGCTCACGCCCTCGGCAAGATTTCTCTGGACGACCACCCGGGGAAATACATGCCGCAGCTGCGCGGCAGCGCCGTCGATGCGGCAACCCTGCTCAATCTCGGCACCTACACTGCAGGCGGGCTGCCCCTGCAGTTTCCCGACGCGGTGACGAACCACGCCGACATGATCCGCTATTTCCGGCAATGGAAACCGCCTGCCGCCCCGGGCACCCAGCGGCGCTACTCCAATCCCAGCATCGGCCTGTTCGGACACCTCACCGCGTTGTCCATGAACGGCAATTTCGCCGACCTGGTCGAAACCGAAGTCTTCGCCAGGCTCAGGCTCGGCCACAGCTACATCCGCGTTCCGGCAGCCGAAATGGCCAAATATGCGTGGGGCCACGACAAGGCCGGCAAGCCGATAAGGGCGGCCCCGGGTATTCTCGATGCGGAAGCCTATGGCGTCAAATCTACGGCCGCCGACATGATTCGCTTCGTTGAGGCCAACATCCGGCCAGAGACTCTCGACATGCCGCTAAGGCGCGCGGTCGAGGGCACCCACATCGGCTATTTCAAAGTCGACGACATGGTGCAGGGGCTCGGTTGGGAGCAATATCCCTATCCGATCGCGCTCGACCGGTTGCTGGCCGGCAACTCCGGTGGGATGGTCATGGAGAGCAACGCCGCGGTGCAGCTGACGCCGCCGCGGCTGCCTTCGGACCCTACGTTATTCAACAAGACCGGCTCGACGAACGGGTTTGGCGCCTATGCCGCTTTCGTGCCCGCGAAAAAAATCGGCATCGTGATGCTGGCTAACAAGAACTTCCCGGTTGCAGCACGCATCACCGCCGCGCATGCGGTGCTCCGGCAATTGTCCGCCGAAGCGCCGTAGAGACTATGCGCCGGCGCTTCACTTCCCGTTCCCAGTTGACGACGGCCCCTCCATGCCGTGTAGGGCTGTCTCCGAAACATAAGGGGAGGGGACATGCTGATCATCGGCAATGATATCGTCGCGCAGGTTCTGACCATGCGGGACTGCCTGCGCGTTCAGGAGGAAGCCTTTCGCAAGCTGCCGACCGGTGGCGCCATGCACCGGCCGCGCATCGATATGTATTTTCCATGCGAGCGCGAGGACGGCTATTTCCGCTGGGGTTCGATGGAGGGCGCCAATGACGGTTTCTTCGCGATCCGCATGAAGTCGGACATCATCACCTGGCCGAAAACGCCGGACGGCGGCTGGACCGAAGACAAGTATTGCCGCGAGCCCGGCACCTATTGCGGCGTGATCTTCCTGATTTCGACGCGCAACGGCGAGCCGCTCGCCTTCATCAACGACGGCGTGCTCCAGCACATGCGCGTCGGCGGCGGCGCCGGCATCGGCACGAAATATCTCGCGCGAGAAGACGCGCACGTAGTCGGAATGCTGGGCTCGGGCGGCATGGCGCGCACCTTTCTGGAGGCGTTCGCCTGCGTGCGTGACATCAAGCTGTGCAAGGTCTACAGCCCGACCCCGCAGAACCGCGAGGCTTATGCCGAGGAGATGGGCCGTCGCCTCGGCATCGAGGTGCGCGCCGTCGACAATCCGCGCGAGGCGCTGCGCGGAGTCGACATCGTCTCGTCGGCAACCGACAGCATGCGGCCGGTCTACGACGCCGAATGGCTGGAGCCCGGCCAGCACGTCACCAATCTCGGACGGCGCGAGATGCCCGACGCGGCGATGGCGAGGTTCGACGTCGTCGTGCGCCAGGGCACGGCCGGCCTGCAGATGAAGGAGACGGAGCGCTTCCAGGCCGAGCGCGGTCTCTCGCCGGCCGCGTTCATCGGCGGCACGACCGAGCAGATGAAGCGCATCCCGGCGAAGAATCCGCAGCCGGGCTTCGGTGGCGATTCGCCGGAATTCATGGATCGCGGCAAGGGTGGCGACAAGCCGGACTTCGCCGATCTCGTCACCGGAAAATGCAAGGGTCGCACGAGCCGCAACCAGATCACATTCTACCGCAACGTCGGCAACCAGGGCCTGCAATTCTCGGCGGTCGGCGGCTGGGTCTACAGCGAGGCGGTTAGGCGCGGGCTCGGCCGCGAGATTCCGAGCGAGTGGTTCTTGCAAGACATCCGCGACTGAGCAGAGGTGCCGTGCAGCGGACGCGCATCGGCGCGGTCCGCTGCACCCCGGTCTCTGTTGTCGAACCGGAAAAGTCTTTCCGGGCTCGTCGATCAGGCCGCTTTCAACTTCCTTGCCGCATCAGTGGGGCTGCGAGCCGGCAAACGATCCATGCCGCGCCGTCGGATCGAGGCGGGCGAACTCGGCCTGGCTCATATGTACCAGGGTGGCATGGTCGCCGCCCTCGAAATAGACGTCTCGCTGCTGGCCGATGCTGTCGTCGACGATGACGTCGACGCCATAACAGGCGCCGACCGGCGGGATGGCGCCGCGATCGCAATCGCGAAACACCTGCTCGATCTCCTGCTCGCTGGCGAGACTGACGTCCTGCCCGAGAGCGGAGCTCAGGCTTGCGAGCTGCACCTGGCGCGATGCCGGCAGCACGGCCAGCCAGTAGCGATCGCTGTCGCGCAGCACGACGCCCTTGGCGAGGCAGTCGCCGGCAATGTGGCAGGCTTCGGCGGTGCGCAGGGACGACATGGTGGGCTGGTGCGGAACGAGATCGTAGGCGACGTTCTGGTTGCTCAGATAGCGCTGAAGCGTGGGCGCAATGGTCATGACGGCCTCCTGGGCGCGAGGGCCTCGCGCCGCGACACCGTCCGAAAAGCCGTCGCCCTCGGGTGCGCGGCTGCTTGGCTATGGCGTGAATTCTATGCCGCGCGGGCGCCGACGACAACGGTTGCCGGCGCCGGACGCGTCTTCAAGGGTCGACGCGGATGATCGTGCGCCGTCGCGCATCACTCCCGTGCGGTCTCCGCAGATGCATCACAGGAAAGCGGATGAACATCCGGTCTCTCCCCCAGAGATGTTCGGCTCAGTCGTGCGATTTCGGCGTGATGCCCAATTCGAGAAGCTTGGCCTCGACGCTCGGGAGCGAGCGCTTCAGCTTCAGGCTGATCACGGAGACCGACACGCCTTCGCGTGCCAGGGAGCGAAGCTCCTGCACCGCTTCAAGCGTCCAGGGCCGATCGGCGGATACGTCGAGATCGCTCATGGCCACCTCCCTCTCAAGCTGCCCGACCATGCCCTGCGAGTAGGGCAATAATTGGAACGTGCGCGCGGCGGCCATGTTCCGCCGAGGGAGGCGCGTCGACCGGACGCTGCAGGCGTCGTGTGGTCTTGGTCGGCGAGGGAGCACGTGCCAAAGTCAGGGAGCAGCTGTTGGGAGGTGGCGTGGACATCAGGACGCTCGCCTGTCTCTTGTTGTGCTGGTGCGCCGCGGCGGCTTCCGCGGCCGCCGAAGAACGCCTCGTCATCGAGGAAACCTTCCTCAGCGTCGAGATCTCGGGCCAGCCGTACAAGCTCGAGGCGCTGGTCGCCAAGGAGGCGGGCGGTGGCGGCCGCAGGCCGGTTGCCCTCATCACCCACGGTCAGGCGGCCGAGGCCGAGCGCCGGGAGAGTGTGAATGCACGCGCATGGCTCCGCACTGCCCGCGAATTCGCACGCCGCGGCTGGCTCGCGGTGGTCGTCGTGCGGCGGGGCTTCGGCCGGTCGGGGGGCAAGGAGCCGCACGCCTTGCGCCGTTGCCGCAACGGCGAATATGCACCTGTCCTCGACGACCAGGCGAATGACCTCGAAGCCGCTCTCAGGGCCATTGCCCGCCGTCCCGACGCGGATGTCGGCCAGGTCGTGGCCCTCGGGGTCTCGGTCGGCGGTGCCACCGTTCTCAATCTGGCGGCGCGAAATCCGCCGGGGCTGCGCGCGGTCGTCAACGTCTCCGGAGGGATCAGGAACCTGCCGCGCGACGGCGGTCCGCCGGTCACGTGCAAGCCGGAAGATCTGACGCCGGTCTTCGCAAGCTTTGGCGAGCGCACGCGCGTCCCCAGCCTGTGGCTCTACGCCGAGAACGACTCGTTCTTTCCCGGGGACTATGTGCGCCAGCTGCACGAGGCCTATGTCGTCAAGGGCGGGCGCGCCGAGTTTCACATGTTCGAGGCGATCGGCGAGGACGGCCATATGATGTTCGGCCACCACGACGGCATGCTGCGCTGGATCCCCGCGCTCGACCGCTTCCTGCGCGCCAACAAGCTGCCGACCTACGATCCGGCCCCGATCGAGGCAGCGGTGAAGGGCCTGAGCCTCCCCGCGGGAGCCCGCGCGGTGGTGAGCCGATATCATGGCCGGCCGACCGAGAAGGCGCTCGCAGCCTCACGCTCCAACAATCGCGTCTCCGCGCAGTTCGACGGCGCCGATCTCGAGCAGATCGAATCGAGAGCGCTGAAGGCTTGCGAGGAGCAGGCGAAGGAGCCGTGCCGCATCGTCCTGCGCAATTTCGAGGTCGTGAAGGAGCCCTGAGACGCCGTCGGGATTACGGTGGCCCCTGGCTCCGTAAACCGTTCATGCGAAAGCGAGACGTATCGGCGCTCTTGCAGGAAGGGCCGGCTCTTCACCTCGCCGCAAGCCCCCTTGTGCGTTCAAAGCTTTGCCATACACTGGCAAAAAACGACGGCATTTCAACAGGCCGCGTATGCCAGAGGGAGAGAAACTGATGATCGCGTTCAAGCAAGTGTGCGCCTGCGCGGGTCTCGCTGCAGCCGTCGCCCTGAGCCCGCTCGGCGCCGGCGATGCGGTCGCCCAGGGGGCGCTCAAGAATGTCACCTACGTGCAACCGAATCCGTCTGCCATCAACTCTTTCCAGATCTACGTCGCCATCGGCGAAGGCTACTTCAAGGAAGAAGGGTTGAACGTCACGGTGCAATCAGTCGACGGTTCGGCGCCGGTGCTCCAGGCCCTCGCCGCCGGGCAAGCGCAGATCGGGCGGCCGGGCCCGGCGCCCGTGCTCAACGCGCGCGCCCGCGGCGTCGATGTCGTGTTCATCTACAATGCCCTGCCCAAGAGCTCGTTCGGCATCGTCGTGAAGCGGGACGATCCGTATAAGCAGGTCACCGACCTGAAGGGCAAGACCATCGGAACCGGCACGCGCGACGGCGCCGAAGTCGGCTTCGCCCGGGCGATCCTGAACGACGCCGGCATGCAGCAGGACAAGGATTACACCTTCATCCCGGTCGGCGACGGCGGTCCGGCTACGGCCGGCTTCCTGCGCGGCGACATCCAGGCCTACGTGGCCGCGACCTCGGACGCCGCCATTCTCAACGCCCGCGGCATGCCCGTGCGCGACATCACGCCCGGAAAATTTCAGTCGTATTTCGGCAACGGCTATGCCGCCATGCGCGACTATATCGACAAGAATCCCGACGTGATCGAAGGTTTCGGACGCGCCATGGTGCGGGCAACGCGCTTCATCATGGAGCCGAAGAACAGGGACAAGGCGCTGGCGCATCTGGCGGCGGGCAACCCGCAAGAAGGCGAGGACAAGAAGTTCGCCACCGCCCTGCTCGAGGCGGTTCTCGCCAAGGCCACGCCTCCGGATACGTCGAAAGGCTGGGGCTACCAGAACCCGCAGGACTGGGAGAACTGGCACAAGGCCCTGCTCGCCACCGGCGACCTCAAGCAAGCGCTCCCCAGTCTGGATGCGGCCTACACCAACAAGTTCATCGAGGCCTGGAACAAGACCAAATGAGCGCGGTCGTGACCGCGCTCGCGCCGGCCGCGGTCGCGGCCCGGCCGGTCTTCGAGCTGCGCGGCGTCAGCAAGACGTTCGCGCGGCGCAGCGTGCAGGCGCTCGACAAGGTCGATCTGACCTTGCGCGAGGGCGAGTTCGCTGCGGTCATCGGGGCCAGCGGCTGCGGCAAGTCCACGCTGCTCAAGATCATGGCAGGGCTGCTGCCGCCGTCCTCTGGCAGCGTCATGCTGGCCGGGAGCCCGGTGACCGGCCCGCGCCGCGACATCGGCATGATGTTCCAGCAGGCGACCTTGTTTCCCTGGCGGACCACGCTCGAGAATGTGGTGCTGCCGATCGAAATCCGTGACGGCAAGGCGGCCGCGCGCGCCAAGCATCGCGAGGCGCGCACGCTGCTCGAGCTCGTCGGTCTCAACGGGTTCGAGAACGTCTATCCCAACGAGCTCTCCGGCGGCATGGCGCAACGCGCCGCCATCTGCCGGATGCTGATTACCGAGCCGACCGTCCTGCTCCTGGACGAGCCGTTCAGCGCGCTCGACGAGCTGACGCGCGAGTTCATGAACATGGAGCTGCAGCGCATCTGCATGGCCCGGAACGCCACGTCCTTCCTGGTCACCCATTCGATTCCAGAAGCGGTGATTCTGTCCGACCTTGTCTATGTGATGTCGCCGCGGCCGGGACGTTTCGTCGAGGCGGTCGCCATCGACCTGCCGCGGCCGCGCACGCTGGAGATGATCACCAGCCCGCGTTTCGGAACCTTCGTCGACCGCATCCGCGGCCATCTCGACCGGGGAGCCTTCCTATGAGCCAGGTGCAACTCGCGAGTGCCGACGGGCTCGCGCCCGCCGTGGCCGACACGGTGTGGACCGAGCACGTCTCGTGGATCGACCGCGTTCCGCGCAGCCTGGCGATGATCGTGCTGTTCCTCGCCTTCCTGGGCATCTGGCAGCTCGTCAGCATGAGCGGCATCGTCTCGCCCATCATTCTCCCATCGCCTGCCGAAACCGGGCGGCAACTCGTCTTCGTCGGTAACAACCTCCTGTCGGGAGGCTACATGCTGACCGCCCTTTGGATCACCACCAAGGAGGTGATCTACAGTTTCGTCCTGGCGACTGCGATTGGCTTCTCGCTTGGCGTTCTCGTCGGCGAGACCGGCTTCGGCGAGAAGGCCGTCATGCCCTATCTCGTGGCCATCGACACCATGCCGAAGATCGCCTTCGCGCCGCTGTTCATCGCCTGGCTCGGATTCGACATCTCGTCGAAGGTCGCGCTCGCGACCTTCGTGGCGACCTTTCCGATCGTCGTGGGCACGGCAGCGGGCCTGCACGCCGCGGACGAGAACGCGCGCATGCTGTTCAAGACCATGGGCGCGAGCCGGCTGCAGACGTTGTTCAAGATGAAGCTGCCAACCGGCCTGCCGCACCTCTTCACCGGGCTGAAGATCGCCTCCGTGGGCGTCATGGCCGGGGCCATCACCGGCGAGTTCCTCGGCGGCGGCAAGGGCTTCGGCGAGCTCATCCGGGTCGCCGCCTCGCAGCTCGATACCGGCCGCGTCTTCGCGCTCATCATCTATCTCAGCTTCCTGGGGCTCGCCATGTTCGGCGCCGTGGTGTGGCTGCAGCGTCGCCTCGTCTTCTGGCACAAGGCGAGCGTGACGGGCGGTGCGCTCCATTGAGACAGGACCAGCGGCGGGGACGGGCGATGAGACAAGCCGACTCGTGCCGCGCTGAAGCAGCGAGGCCATTGGCCTCGAGCCGCTGAAACTTCACCACCATCATCACCGCAGACAACCCGGGGGGCTCTCATGAAGCTGGCGTATTTCGACGACTTCCAGGTCGGGGTCATCAGCGACGACCGCATCGTCGATGTGACGTCCGTTCTCGGCGACATTCCGCACCGCGATCGGCGCGACCTGATGGCCGGCCTGATCGAGCAGTTCGATCGCTACAGGCCGAAAATCGAGAAGGCCGTCGCGGCGCGACAAGGCGTGCCGCTGGCCTCTGTCAAGCTCAGGCCGCCGCTGCCGCGACCGCGGCAGATCGACTGCATGGCGGTGAACTACATGGAAAACGGAACATTGCCGAATCCCGAGCCGATCAACGCCTTTCACAAGAGCCCGAGCGCCATCATCGGTCCGGACGACACGATGGTGCTGACCGACGTGCCCGCCACTGTGTTCGAAGGCGAAGCCGAGATGGCGGCCGTGATCGGCAGACGTGCCTCCCACGTGCGCGCCGCCGAGGCGATGTCATACGTGTTCGGCTATGTGAATTTCATCGATGGCTCGGCCCGGGGCCTCCTGCCGCCGGGCAACACGTTCTACCAGGTCAAGTCACGCGAGACCTTCGCGCCGATCGGGCCCTACATCGTCACGGCTGACGAGATCCCCGATCCGCAAAACCTGCAAATCCGCCTGTGGGTGAACGGCGAGATCAAGCAGGACTTCAACACCAGCGACATGGCTCACAAGATCCCGCGCTGCATCGAATGGCTCAGCTCCATCCACACGCTTGAGCCGGGCGATATCGTCGCCACCGGCACCAATCATCGCGGCCTGAGCGCCTTCCAGGATGGCGACGTGGTCGAACTGGAGGTCGAGCGCCTCGGGCGGCTGCGCATTCATATCCGCGACGAGCTCAAGCGGACCTGGCCACGCGATACCCGGCTGCAGAACAGCCAGAAACTTGCCGCGAGCGGAGAAAAACCGCCGTTGACGGGCGTGCTCTCCAAGCAGTTGACTGGCAAATACGCGGCGACGTAGCGCTACGCCGCCGCGAGCCAATGACTTGTGACCGGTGACTCCGGCACGGTCCGGAACGATCGGTTGCGCCGCGGTGCGACGTTTTTGCGGGATTAGGCTGGCGGCCTGCTCCGTATACGGGGCATGAGCGGGAAAAAGGCCATGGACAGCGGCGACGACGTGATTGCGCAACTTGCGCCATTGCGGCGCTATGCCCGGGCCCTCACCCGCGACGAGAGCCAGGCCGAAGACCTCGTGCACGATGCCCTCGTGCGCGCCTACGAGCGCCGCTCGACGTTCCGCTCGGGCGCCAGCCTGCGCAACTGGCTCCTGTCCATCCTGCACAACACCTTCGTGGACGGCTATCGCCGGCGACAGGCGGAACGGCGTCGCGAGGCCGAGGCCGCACAACTGTCCGAGATGACGGTCCCGGCCGAGCAGGAGGGCAGCGTCCAGCTCCGACAGATCAGGCAGGCCTTTCTCGCGTTGCCCGAAGAGCAGCGCGCCGTTCTGCACCTCGTTGCCATCGAGGGGCTGCCATATCAGGAGGCCGCCAACGCCCTCGGCATCCCGCTCGGCACCCTGATGTCGCGCCTCGGCCGCGCCAGGGCCGCCTTGCGCGCCTTCGAGGAGAGCGGCCGTCTCGCCGCCGGCACCGCCCCGGGCCGGCCCGCGGCGCCGGCTCGTCCCAACCTTCGCGTCGTGGGAGGCTCTGATGACTGATCCGATCGTCGATGCCGATCTGCACGCTTTCGTCGACGGCCAGCTCGACCGTGCTCGGCGCATGGAAGTCGAAGACTTTCTCGCCCGCCATCCGGAGGCCGCAGCGCGCATCATGGCGGACCTGCGGGCGCGCGACGCGCTGGCGCTGGCCTTCGGGGGACAACCAGGGCGGCGTTCGCCCGAGCATGTGCTCGAAGCTGCGCGCCGGCTGGACCGCGGGCTCGTCTGGCGGCGCATCGGCCTGCGCCTTCGGCGCGCCGCAGCCGTTGTCGTGCTGGTCGGCGCCGGCTGGCTCGCGCATGCCCAGGTTGGCCTGTTCGAGATCGCCGAGAGCGAGGCCGCGCCGAAGGCACCCGCCTTCGTCGAGGACGCGCGTCATTCGCATGAGACGGCGCTAATCCGCGCCCGCATGGCCTCGCAGCGCGACATGCTGCGCTACGATCCGGTCGAGATCGAATCCGAGACCGGCATCGTCCTGCCCAGGCTCCCGCGCGAGTGGCGCGTTATCGACGCCCAGGTGTTCCCCTCGCGCCTCGGCCACAGCGTCGAACTCGTGGTCGAAACGCAAGGCGTCGGGCGGGCATCGATCTTCTCAGCACGCGCGCCGGCATTCGACGTGATCGCGCCCACGCTGGCGCGCGGGCGAGGCGGCGGCACCGTCTACTGGCAATCGGGGGAGCTCGTTTACGCGCTCACCGGATCCGCACCCGAGGCGGCCCTGGAGAAGGCGGCCGCGCGGCTGCACGCAACCCTGCGCTGACACATCATCCAAGCCTTGAAGAAGGAAGCGAACCGATGAACACGCCTTATGCCTGGCAAACCCGCACCGCACCGACCTCGGCGGCGTATTTCGACGAGGGCCTGCGGCAGCACATGCTGCGGGTCTACAACTACATGGGCATCGGCCTCGTGCTGACGGGAGCGGTGGCGTTCCTCGTCGCTTCGACACCCGCCATCTACCAGCCGATCTTCGGCACGCCGCTGAAGTGGGTGGTGATGCTGGCGCCGCTCGCCTTCATCTTCTTCATGTCGTTCCGGATCCACGCCATCTCGGCGGCAACCGCGCAAACCTTGTTCTGGGTGTTCTGCGCCCTGATGGGCTTGTCGCTCGCCTCCGTGTTCCTGGTGTTCACGGGCACCAGCATCGCGCGCACGTTCTTCATCACGGCGGCGATGTTCGGGGCGACCAGCCTCTACGGCTACACGACCAAACGCGATCTCTCGAAGATGGGCTCGTTCCTGATCATGGGCCTGATTGGCGTCATCATCGCCTCGCTCGTGAACCTGTTCGTCGGCTCGACCGCCTTGCAGTTCGCCATCTCGATCATCGGCGTGATCGTCTTCACCGGGCTGACCGCCTACGACACCCAGACGATCAAGGAGCAATATGCCGAGGGTTTCGGCTCGGAGGCGAACTCGAAGCTGGCCGTGTGGGGCGCACTGTCGCTCTACCTTAACTTCGTCAACATCTTCCAGCTGCTGCTCAGCCTGACGGGCCAGCGCGAAGAGTGATCACGCCGCAAGCATTTTTCATCCGGGAGGCCCTATGAATACGCAGGAACGTCAAGTCATCGACGACCTCTTCGACAAGCTGCGCGAGGCGGAGCGCCAGTCCGGCTCGCGCGAGCCGGAGGCGGAGGCGCATATCCGCTCGCGCATCAACGCCCAGCCCGCCGCCGCCTATTACATGGCGCAGACCATCGTCATGCAGGAGCAGGCGCTGCATCACGCCGAGGCGCGCATCGACGAACTCGAGCGCGAGATGGCGAGCCGGCCGGCAGGCGGTGGCTTCCTGTCGAGCCTGTTCGGCGGCGGACCGCCGCAGCCGCAGGCGCCGCGGGGTGGCCCCATGCAGGGCTATCCGCCCGCCATGGGCGAGGGGCCACCGCGGGCGGTGTCGCCTGCCATCGCCGAGGGGGCACCGCGGGCGGCCTCCCCCTGGGGCGGCGCAGCCCCCGGCATGGCGGCGCAGCCAGGCATCGCCGCGCAGGCAGGCCGTGGCGGCTTCCTCGCCGGCGCGGCGCAGACCGCCATGGGCGTTGCCGGCGGCATGATGCTTGGCAACATGCTCGGCAACATGTTCGGCGGCGGCTCGGGCAATGCCGGCGAATCCGGCAAGGCGCAGGCTCAACAGGCAGCCGCCGAGGACACCGGCGACGACTTCGGCGGCAGCGGCGACTGGAGCGAGGACGTCTGACGCCCGCGTCGGGCGTATGACGAAGCTACGAACAGGCGAACGCGAGGGCCGCTCGCGTTCGCGCGCATGCCGACTTCAGTTTCGCGGCTTGGCGTCAGGCGCAACCGGCAAGACGAACTGCACGCCGGCGAAGTCGCCTTTGCGCCATTTCAGGCGGACGTGGCGGGACGAGCTTATCTTCAGCAGGAGCAGATTGAATGCCAGCGGCAGCTTGACCGACGCCGGCACCTCGATCTTGGCGCCGCCCGAGGAGAGGTCGCGGATGACGCATCTCGCCTCGAGGTTGGGACCGAGGATCAGCGCCGTGCCCATGACCTTCCGCCGCAGCGAGCGGCGGTTCTCCCACCTCAGGTCGTTGGCGTTCAGATTTGGATTGACCGTCATCGCATGCGCGCCGTCATCGCATCAGCGCCGTTGGCATTTCACGCTACGGCCGAACCGTTAACGGTCCGTTAGCAGGGGCGGCCCGGGGCGGCGAGGGTGTTAACGCCGTGGTGGCAGGTTTATGGGACCATCACCGGGAAAGATAGAATTCGACTAAAACGTTTGGCGGGGTGTCAAAGCTCCGTCTGGTAACGTGGGCCCTTCGGAAGCGTTGGGTTGCGGGACACGGGCGTCATGCCGATCGACAGATCCATGCCGGTTCTCATCGTCGAGCCACACGAGACGATCGTCGTGCTGGTCGAGCGGATGTTGCGCCAGCTGGGCTATGAAAAAGTCCAGCGCGCGTCCGACAGCACGTCCGCGTGGGAGATGCTGCAGGAAGCCGCTCAGACCCTCGTCATCGCCGACCTTCACCTGCAGCCCTCGAGCGGGCTGCAGCTGCTGCGCATGATCCGGGCGGACCAGAAGCTCAGGCGTTGCCCGTTCCTGATCATGGCAGAATCGCTGACCGCGGACGACGCCTTGGCCGTCAAGCAGGCGGGAGTCGATGGCCTGATGCTGAAACCGTTCAAGCCGGACGCTCTCGAGCCGAAGCTCGAGGCGGCTCTCAAGAACATCGGCAGGCCGCGCGTCGCGGACATCGGTCCGGCCCGGAAGGCGCATCTCGCACTCGGCCGCCGGCTTCAGTACCGCCACTGATCACGCGGGCGCATCGCGCCGGCAATCCTCTTGCCGCCGTTGTTCGCCGGATCGCTGAAGCGTTCGGCTGACCCTCCGCCCTTTCGCATGACGATCCGGCGGCGACCGCGGATGCCGACCCGCGCAAGGACAGCGCGCCGTGAACCCAACGACGACGGCAGCGTTGATAAAGTGCGAACCCTCCTCCTTCGTCGACATTCGGACGAGAGCCTCATCAGGAGAAACGAATGGCCAATGCGAGCAAGCGGCATGCCGGGCCCGGCACTCAGGGCAAAAGCGCCGGTACGGGAGCGATGACCGAATTGCCCGACGGCTTGCTGGAAGAAAACATGGTGCTCAGCAATCGCGACAAATCCCGGCACAGCGATGGCCGCGGCCTCGACGGCCGCATGGTGCAGACGGAGCAGTATCAGGATCACGCCGGCAACCGCAGGAATGTCGATCCTGCGCCCGAGGAGTCGAACTCGCCATAGCGCGGCGATTTTCATCCTCTCCGGCGAAGCGGTGACCGCTTCGCCGGATCATGCTCGGCGTGTGTGGCCTGGATTACGTCGCGCTGGCCGGGGCAGAAGGTATAGCTTATCGGCTCGATGACGGGGGAGCGATGCGACCCTTGATGCCGATCGTTGGCGGTTGCCTGCTCATCGCCGTGGCAGTCGCCGCCCTCGTGCAGACGCTGGCTTAGACCGGGCGTCTTGCACGGGCGGTTCCTGCGCGGCGCGCGTCATATGATGGTGACGCCATCTGCGCCATACGTGTAGACGACCTGCGAGCCGTCATCCTTGACGTAGGTGGCGCTGTCGCGGCGGCCGTCGTCGCCGAACAGCGTGGCGACGCTGGACCAGTTGTAGCGGTTGCCGACGTCGTAGTTGTAGACCGCCAGGGAGCCGTCGTCGTTGGCGTATTTGACCGATGTGCGCTGCCCCGCAGCGTTGAAATCGGTCTGGATCCGGGACCAGGCGGACCTGTCGCCGACGTCGTTCTGGTAGACGACCATGGTGCCGCTGTCGGTGTCGTAAATCGTCGACGTCACGCGCCAGGCCGCATCGAACAGGGTGGTGACCCGCGACCAGGTGAAGTGGTCCAAAACGTCGTATGTATAGCCGGTGCGCGTGCCGGCGTCGTTGTAGTACAGGTCGGACAGCTTATGGCCCTGGCCGTCCACCCTTATGTAGGTCTCGTCCCAGGCAAATTGGTCCGCGACGTCGTACGCATAGGCGGTCTGCGTGCTGTCGTCATTGACATAGAGCACGCTGAGCGTGCGGCCGAGATAGTCGTAGTAGGACGTGACCGATGCCCAGGCGTAGCTGCCGCCGGCATCGGCCGTCGTCGCGGTCGAGACCGCCGGCAGATATGTCCGGTCGGCAAACGTCATCTGCTCGACGTTGGTGACGACGCTGGTCCCATCCCTGCCGGCGATGAGCAGGCCGGATACGCCCTGATCCGTGACCGTATACTCTGCATATCGGCCTGAGAAGATGACGCGATCGGTCCCTGCGCCCCCGTCGATGGTGTCGCTGCCGCCGCCGCCGATCAGGATATCATTACCATCGAGCCCGCGCAGCTCATCGGACCACGGCGTCCCGCCGAGGGTCTCGCCGCCGTTGGTGCCGGCGAGCAGTGGTCCCGCGGTGATCGTCGACGTCGATCCGTCGTCGCCAGTGATCACGCGCGAGACGAATTGGCCATTCGCATCAAACGAATCCTTGATCGAGGACCACTCGAAGCGGTCGCCCGCGTCCCAGTCGGCGAGCAGCTTTGATCCGTCGTCGTAGATGATGGTCTGCCGGTCGAGCGCGCCCGACGCGGTGTAGTAGGTTTCGAGATCGTCCCAGGCTTGGGCTCGGGCCTGATCGTTGTCGAGCACGAGCTTGGTTCCGTCGTCGTACAAAGTGACGCGCACATCGAGGACGCTTCTCTCGGTCACGTAGGTCGTTACCGTCGCCCAGACATGCTGCTTCGCCTGATCGTAATCGACGAACCATCGACTGCCGTTGTCGTTCAAACCGTGCAGGAAATCGAGACGCCCGCTCTCATAGCGCTCGTTGACCATCTGCCAGGATTTCGTGCCGGCGGTGTCCTGGTAGGTCTGCCAGGTCCAATCGCCGCTCACGACCGGGATGTCCTGGTTGTTGATGTAATAAGCCGTGTTGCCGCCAAGATAGATGCTGTTCAGTTCGCCGCCGACCACGTCGTCCATGCCGTACATCGAGGTCGGCATGAACATGAAGGAGTCGGTTGCAACCTGATAGGCGGTTGGATTGATCGCGTCCGGATCGATGAAGGTGCCCTGCCAGCCCGGCAGGCTGCTCTGCATCATCTGGACTGCCGGCCATTGCTCGCGAACCTGCGCGATCGACAGAGGAGCGCCGCCCCCCTTCGGCTCGAAATAGATGCCAAAGGTCGCATCGAAGAACATCCACTTGCCGCCGATCTTCAACTCGGTCGCGGTGTGGCCGCCCTGGTAGGGGACGTCGTAGAAATTGACCCGACGCCCCTCGATGCCGATTTCGGCGAACAGCGCCTTCATGAGCACGTCGCGCCACCCGCAGGAGGCATTCAGGACGCTCGGAACCTGCTGCGCGCTCGTCGGCGTCGTGCCCATCCCGCCCGGCAGGAGAGACGCCCAGCCCCAGGCGGTCAGCGCCTTGGCGAGCGCGACGGCATCGGACTTATGTGCTTTGCAATATGCAACAAGCTCGGCGTAATCCTGCGCCACGGTGTGCCCCCTTTTTATTCAGCGTCGGGTCGCAGATTTTACGACGTTATGCGCAACCCGAGGACGTGGCCCGCTGCGAAATCCCCAACCTGGATAGAGTCGCGACGGTTAACGAATCGTAAACAGCGCTTTCCTTCGTTTACCATTGGAAAAGCGGCGGACGCGAAACCGGCTCGCGTGCTTGCCTGGACAATATGCGGCCAGCAATCGAGCTTGCTAAGTTATTGATGCGCCTGGTGGAGCTGAGGGGAGGAGAACCGAAAATAAAATTGCCTAGCATCTTCAATGGCATATCCGGCGCCGAAACCAGTCTGTGCACCAGCGTTGTGGACCAGTTGCTGCTGAGCATGATTGCAACGGTTTCAAATAGCGGCGAGTACGCTCTGGCAGCACGAGAACTCGGTAGTTCGTTCTGATGTCAACGGGTCGCCGCGGCCCCTTGCCAGCATCGGGAAATCGTCGGTGACCTGGGCAGTCATCTTGAAGGTTTCTAGGCCTCCCCTCACATAAGCTTGA
>DATBIR010000083.1:0-6269 GCA_036556825.1 Beijerinckiaceae bacterium | reverse complement strand
GATCTGGCGGATCGGGCTCTCGAGCGCCTTGAGCACGATGTTGATGCCGGCCTGGACGTCGGCATTCTCGTTCTTCAGCTTCTGAACCGCGAGCTTGGCGCGCAGCAGCGCGACGCCGCCGCCCGGAACGATGCCTTCCTCGACCGCCGCGCGGGTGGCGTTGAGGGCGTCGTCGACGCGGTCCTTCTTCTCCTTCACCTCGATCTCGGTGGCGCCGCCGACGCGGATCACCGCGACGCCGCCGGCCAGCTTCGCCAGGCGCTCCTGGAGCTTCTCGCGGTCGTAGTCCGAGGTGGTCTCCTCGATCTGCGCCTTGATCTGCTGGACGCGCGCCTCGATGTCCTTCTTCTTGCCGGCGCCGTCGATGATCGTGGTGTTCTCCTTCTCGATGCGCACCTTCTTGGCGCGGCCGAGCATCTGGAGGGTCACGTTCTCGAGCTTGATGCCGAGGTCTTCGGCGATCATCTGGCCGGCCGTCAGGATGGCGATGTCCTCGAGCATGGCCTTGCGGCGATCACCGAAGCCCGGGGCCTTCACGGCCGCGACCTTGAGGCCGCCACGCAGCTTGTTGACGACGAGCGTGGCGAGCGCCTCGCCCTCGACATCCTCGGCCACGATCAGGAGCGGCTTGCCGGTCTGAACGACGGCCTCGAGGATCGGCAGCATCGCCTGGAGCGACGACAGCTTCTTCTCGTGGATGAGGATGTAGGGGTCGTCCAGTTCGGCGACCATCTTCTCCGCGTTGGTGATGAAATACGGGGAGAGGTAGCCGCGGTCGAACTGCATGCCCTCGACGACGTCGAGTTCGGTCTCGAGGCTCTTGGCCTCCTCGACCGTGATGACGCCCTCGTTGCCGACCTTCTGCATGGCGTTGGCGATCATCTCGCCGATCGAGCGGTCGCCGTTGGCCGAGATCGTACCCACCTGGGCGATCTCCTCCGACGATTTCACCTTCTTGGCGCGGCCCTGAATGTCCTTCACGACCTCGGTGGTCGCGAGGTCGATGCCGCGCTTGAGGTCCATCGGATTCATGCCGGCGGCCACCGACTTGGCGCCTTCCTTGACGATCGCCGCGGCGAGCACCGTCGCCGTGGTGGTGCCGTCACCAGCCAGATCGTTGGTCTTCGAGGCCACTTCGCGCACCATCTGGGCGCCCATGTTCTCGAACTTGTCGGCGAGCTCGATCTCCTTGGCGACGGTGACGCCGTCCTTGGTGATGCGCGGCGCGCCGAACGACTTCTCGATGACGACGTTACGGCCCTTGGGACCGAGGGTGACCTTCACCGCATCGGCGAGAACCTCGACGCCGCGCAGCATCTTCTCGCGCGCGTCGGAAGCGAATTTGACGTCCTTGGCAGCCATTTGCCTGTGACTCCGTGTGATTTCTGTTCGGTTGGGGGGGTAGGCTTAGGCGGCTTTCCGCGACGCGGACGAGCCCTGGATGATGCCCATGATGTCGGACTCCTTCATGATCAGGAGGTCCTCGCCGTCGATCCGGACTTCGGTGCCGGACCACTTGCCGAAGAGCACCCGATCACCAGCCTTGACGTCGAGGGGCTGAACCTTGCCGTTCTCGTCGCGGGCGCCGGGGCCGACGGCGATCACCTCGCCCTCCTGCGGCTTCTCCTTGGCGGTGTCCGGGATGATGATGCCGCCTTTGGTCTTTTCTTCCGCATCGAGGCGGCGAACGACGACGCGGTCGTGCAGCGGACGGAATTTCATGAGCTTCCTCTTATGGTTGCGTGGCCTCTCCCGCCACCGGGGTCGCGCTGTTAGCACTTAAGCTTAGTGAGTGCCAAAGCTGCCGCCGAGATAGGAAAGTTGCACCGCGGAGTCAAGGCTCAACCGGCGCGTCGGCGGGGTCTTTGGGCCGACCCTGACCATATGGCTAAGAGGCGGCCCAAAGGGCCGGGAGACGCCGTCGGAGCGGCAAGATTCGTCCGGAGGGGCGGCGCCAAAGGGAGCGCGAGCGCCGGTGACCGGGAATGGTTGCGAGGCGGCCCGGGGGAGCCGCCCGGGCATCAATCGAACAGCGCGTCGATGTCGTTCTGGGCGACGTGGCCCTCGTCCTCGTCGAGCTTCGGGCCGTTGAGCAGGCCATCCTCCCCGGTCGGGGCGGCGTTCTCGTGGTGGACCAGCTCCTTGAAGGCATCGAGGCCGCCCCAAACGCCGATCATCTTGTCGAGACGCTCCTCGACGAATTTCAGCACGTTGACGATCTTGTTGATGCGCTGGCCGGTGAGGTCCTGGAAGTTGCAGGCTTCATACATCATGACGACCCGGTCCAGGATCGCGCCGACGTGATCGCTGTTGCCCGTCGCGCCACCGGCCGCCCTGAGCATGTTGGCGTTGGCCTCGATATCCTCCAGCGCCTCCAGGATGTTGGTGGTGGCCTTCTCGGTGGACTCGACGACTGCATCCAGCTCGCCCGCCACCCGGCGCATGCCCTTGCCCTCGAAATCCGAGCGATGGATGGTCGCGATCTCTTTCTTGGTCGAGGTGATCGCCTCCTTCATCGCGTCGAGCTCGGCGCGCAGCTGATAGACCTCGCTGATCTCCCGCCGGTAGGCCTCGATCACGTCGGTCGCGAGCCGCTCCGCCGGATCCATCAGGCGCTTGAGCTCGGTCACGGTCGCCAGGATCTCTTCGAGGCGGCCGTCCGCGCCGCGCGGCGAAGCATCGGCGATCTCCACGGAGGAAGCGCCGTGGACGGGACGCTGGTCGGACCGAAGCGTCTGCTCGATGCGATAGCGTTTACTGGCAAAGGACATGGGACCGGGGGACCTGACAATCAGCGTCCGAACCATAGTCGGCATTCATTGCGAGAGATTAAATGTGGTGTCTTCGCTGGGGCGAATGCGCGCCGGGCCCTTCATCTTTGATTCACCACGAATGTCAGTCGATCGGTAACCACGAGATCCCAGAGTGAGGCATCGGCGCCGCCCGTTGGCGCGCTGCGACCGGGCGAGTTGATTGATGCGATGCGCGTTTGCAGCCTGCGTGCTGCTGGTCGGGATCACGACTGCCGGACAGGCCTGCGCCCAGGCGCTCTATCAGGAGCCGCAGATCGAGGTCGGTTTCAGGTCGCGCGCCGGGCGGCCTGCGATCGCGGCGGCTCCGGCGGCAAGCCCGCATGGCGGCGGCTTCATCGAGTTCCTGATGACCGGCCGCGAGCCGACGCCGGACATGCGTCCCCATCGTCCCTCCCGATTCGCGCCCGCCGCGGGCGAACATGCCCACATAGTTTACGGGGGCCTGCAGGTTGCCGGCTTGCCGCAAAGGCCGCACCCTTCCGACCCGCATGCCCTGCAACGTCTTGTCGACCCCAGATTCCATCGTCAGGTCGTTCCCTATGACGGCTCGCATGCGGCCGGCACGGTGATCATCGATACGCCGAGCAAGTTCCTCTACCTCGTGCAGGACGGGGGCACGGCGATCCGCTACGGCATCGGCGTCGGCCGGCCCGGCTTCACATGGGCGGGCGTCAAGAGCGTCACGTCGAAACGGGAATGGCCGGACTGGCGGCCGCCGGCGGAGATGCTCAAGCGCCGGCCCGACCTGCCTCGCTACATGGCCGGCGGGCCCGAAAACCCGCTGGGCGCGCGCGCGCTCTATCTCGGCTCGTCTCTCTACCGCATCCACGGCACCAACGAGCCGTGGACGATCGGCGAGTCGGTCTCGTCCGGCTGCATCCGCATGATGAACGAGGACGTGGTCGACCTCTACGAGCGCACGCGCGTCGGAACCAAGGTCGTCGTGATCTGACGGACCTCCCTCTCCCGCTTGCGGAAGAGGGATGAAGCGAGGTCCGCTGCCGCGGGCCCGACCCCTCCCGCGGATCTCGGGCCTGTCCGAGATCCGTCTTATCAATGCGCAAGTCGGGCAGGCCCGACTTGCGTGCGGGAGAGGCTACGCCTCACGCCCAGTCGCCGCCGTCGGCGTCGCCGCCGAAATCCCCGCCGAGATCCTCGTGCGGATCATAGGAGGCGTCATGCAGGTGGCTGCCGCCGGACCCGCCGGAATCCGGGAACGGGCTCAGGTCGCTGTAGTTTCCGCCGCCCGCATTCGCGGCTGCATCCTGCCCGCCACCCGCGGCGCCATGGCCGCCCTGCTGGCCGCCGAAGGCGCTCGCCAGGGCGTTACCCAGCATCATGCCGCCGGCGACGCCCGCCGCCGTCATCAGCGCGGTGCCGAGAAAGCCGGAACCGCCCCGCTGCGGAGCGCCGAACGGGCCCGGCTGCCCGCCTATGCCGGGCTGGCCGCCCCATGGGCCGGGCTGCCCACCCATGCCGGGCTGGCCGCCCCACGGACCGGGCTGCCCGCCCGCGGCTCGGGGCATCCCGGGCTGGCCGAACGGACCGCCCATCGGCCGCTCGGCTTCGCGTGGCCCGCCGCCGAAGAGGCTCGACAGGAAGCCGCCCGATTGCCCCCGGCTTCTCAGTTGCTCGACTTCGGATTCCAGCTGCTGCACGCGCTCGTGCAGATTGGCCAGGGCCTGCTCCTGAACGTAGATCGCCTGCGCCATGGCATAGGGCGCATAAGGCTGCCGACGGAGCCGCTCGGCAATGAACCGCTCCGCCTCCGGGTCACGGGGCTGGTCGGCAACCTGCTCCAGGCGTCTGAAGATGTCCGAGATGACCTCGCGTTCCTGATCGTTCATGGCAAACCTCCTCCGCAGGGCCGCGTCGGCACGGCTTGACTAGGACATGGGATGCCGAGGCCGGTTTGCCAGAGGCGGGGGCGCAAAGCCCGGCCGCCTTCCCGGCAACCTTGATCGCGAACAACGCTCGCTTCCAGCCCGTTCAAGGCCTACAGGGGAGCCGACTGCTGGCACGCAACCTGCCTTGGGGGTGAGCGGGTGGCGAATTTTCGGGGATGCGGATGACGAACAACCACGCGACGGAGCGCGTCGAGGCCGGCGGCCTCAAGATCGCGAAGGTCCTCCACGACTTCATCAACGAGGAGGCGATCTACGGAACCGGCATCGCCGCCGGCGCCTTCTGGAACGGGCTCGCGGCCCTCATCCGGGAGCTGGCACCGCGCAACCGGGAGCTGCTCGCGACACGCGACGTCCTGCAGGAGCGCATCGACGAATACCATCGCAACAATCCCGCGCAGACGTCCCTGCCCGCCTACGAAAGCTTCCTGCGCGACATCGGCTATCTCAGGCCCGAGCCGCCCGATTTCACCATCCGCACGGCCAATGTCGACGACGAGATCGCTCGCATCCCCGGGCCGCAGCTCGTGGTTCCGGTCTCGAATGCGCGCTATGCGCTGAACGCCGCCAACGCCCGCTGGGGCAGCCTCTACGATGCATTCTACGGGACCGACGCGATTCCGGACGAGGGCGACCTCGCCCGCGGCCCCGGCTTCAACAGGACGCGTGCCGCGCGCGTCGTCGCGCAGGCGCGCGCATTCCTCGACGATGCGGCGCCGCTGGTGCAGGGCACGCATGCCGACGCGACCTCCTACACGGTCGAGAACGGCACCCTCATCGTCACCGGCAAAGGCGGCTCGCGCACGACGCTGGCGCGAGCCGATCAGTTCGCAGGCTTCCGCGGCGATGCGGCGTCGCCGTCGGCGGTGCTGCTGCGCCACCACGGCCTGCATATCGAGCTCGCCATCGACCGCGAGAACGCGATGGGGCGCGAGGATGCGGCGGGCATCGCCGACGTGGTGATCGAATCCGCGGTGACCACGATCATGGATCTCGAGGACAGCGTCGCCGTCGTCGATGCCGACGACAAGACCGCGGTTTATCGCAACTGGCTCGGCCTGATGAACGGCAAGCTCGCCGCCAGTTTCGAGAAGGGCGGCCGCACGCTCGAGCGCCGGCTCAATCCGGACCGCGTTTACCGCACGCCCGACGGGCGCGAGTTGTCCCTGCACGGGCGCAGCCTGATGCTCGTGCGCAATTGCGGCCACCATATGTACACGGACGCCGTGCTCGACGCGTCGGCGCAGGAGGTTCCGGAAGGGATCCTCGATGCCGCGGTGACCTCACTGATCGCCATTCATGATCTCGAAAGGACGGGCGCCGTGCGCAACAGCCGCACCGGCTCGGTCTACATCGTGAAGCCCAAGATGCACGGGCCCGACGAGGTCGCCTTCGCGAACGATCTCTTCGCGGCCGTCGAGGACATGCTGGGTCTTACCCGCAACACGCTCAAGATGGGCATCATGGACGAGGAGCGGCGCACCACCGTCAACCTCGGCGAATGCATCCGCGCCGCGAAGGACCGGATCGTCTTCATCAACACCGGGTTCCT
>DATBIR010000082.1:0-1714 GCA_036556825.1 Beijerinckiaceae bacterium | reverse complement strand
ATCGTCGTCATCGTCCCAGTCATCGTCATCGTCATCTTCATCGTCGTCCTCGTCGGTGTCGGCGTCATCCTCCTCTTCGCCTTCCGAACCGGACCACCCCTCCGGCTCAGCGCGCTTTTCGAGGTCCATCTCGGTCCAGGTCTCGAGATCGATCTCCTCCACGTCGCCGTCGAGATACTGGATCTCGATCAACTCCGAATCCTCGTCCACGGTGAGGACCTGGAATGTCTCTTCCTCCTCCAGGTTCTCGTACCACTGGCCGGGAACCGGATCGTAATCTCTGCCCACGGGACACCTCGGCGACGGCGGGATTCGCGTCGGCAGGGGAGTGTAGGGTGTCGGGCGCAGGCAGGCAATCGGCCGCCGTCGGTGAAATTTTCAGATTTGCGCCGCCTTGACCCGCTGCACCCGCGGCGGCATGTTGCATCGGAATCACTTCCTCCGAGCAAGCCGCATGGACGGATTCCAGGAGACCTTTGTCGGGCTCGGTGTCGCGCTCGGCATCGGCTTTCTCATCGGCGTCGACCGTGAACGGCGCAAGGGCAGCGGGGCGGCACGGTCCGCCGCGGGCGTGCGCACCTTCGTGCTGGTCGCGCTGCTCGGCGCTGCCGGGCACCTGGTGGGCGAGCGTGCCGGGTTGCTGCTGGCCGTCGGCGTCACGACCGTGCTGGCGGCCGTCTCTTATTGGCGCAGTTCCGAGGAAGACCCCGGCCTCACGACCGAAGCTGCGCTCGTATTGACCTGCTTCCTCGGCGGTCTCGCCTTGCGGCAACCCGTGGTGGCGGCGGGCGTCGGGACGCTCGTGGCTTTGTTGCTCGCGTCGCGCACGTGGCTCCATGCCTTCATCGGCGAGCGCCTGTCGGAGCGGGAGATCATGGATGGGTTGTTGCTCGCCGGAGCGGGCCTCGTCGTGCTGCCGATCCTTCCGGATCGCGCCATCGATCCGTACGGTGTCATCAACCCGCGACTCATCTGGACGCTCGCGCTCCTCGTCATGCTCGTCAATGCCGCGGGCTATGTCGCGCTGCGCGCACTCGGTCCGACAGCGGGACTCGCGCTCTCGGGCCTGGCAGGCGGTTTCGTGTCGAGCGCCGCGACGATCGCCACCATGGGAAACCGCAGCAGCGAGCACAAGGAACTGTTGCGCCCCGCGGTGGCCGGTGCAGCGCTGTCGTCGGTTGCCACCGTGGTGGAGCTCGCCATCATCGTCGCGGTCACGAACCGCGCGTTGTTGGCGCTGTTGTGGCCTTCGTTCATCGCCGCGGGCATCGGCGCGGTGGCGTACGGCGCGGCGTTTTCCTATCACGCCGCGCAAGCCAGGAAACCCAGCGCGACTGTGCCGAAGGGGCGCGCGTTCGAGTTCAAGACGCCACTGATTCTCGCCGCCGCTATCACCGCGGTGTCATTCGCCGCCGCGTTTCTCACGGCGCGCTATGGCAGTGGCGGTGGCTTTCTTGGCATCGGGCTCGCCGGCTTTGCCGATGCGCATTCGGCGGCGGCCTCGGCGGCGAATTTGGCCAAGACCGGCAGTCTCTCGCTGAAGGGCGGCGCGCTGGCGGTGCTGCTCGCCTTTGCGACCAATACGGTGACCAAGGCCGTGGTGGCCTGGGTCGCCGGCGGCCCGGCGTTTGCATTGCGTGTCATCCCGGGCGTGCTGCTGATGCTCGCTGCCGCGGGCGCGGCCGCTTTGCTCATGGGGCAATTCACGTCCGGC
>DATBIR010000081.1:0-2056 GCA_036556825.1 Beijerinckiaceae bacterium | reverse complement strand
GTCTTGCCGGCCGGCAGCCGGGCCTCGGCCATGTGCCGCTCGATGCGGCGGCGCGTGCGATCGGCGGCCTCGTGCTCGGCCAGCGCCGCGAGGAAGCGGGCGGCGGGCCAGCCCTCCTTGTCGGACTGTGCCGCGAGCTTGGGCCAGATGGCCTTGACGCCTGGCAGGCGCAGCTCGGTGAGGAGCAGCTCGACGCGGGCGGCATCGACGGTGTTGGCGGTGCGGGTCATGCCGCTTCTCCCACATTGGTGTTGGCCGGGACGAGCTCGTCGTAGAGACGGAGCGGCGCCAGCTCGACGGTGACGCTCGGGACCGATGCTTCCTCAGGCCTGAAGCGGGCGCGCAGACTTGCCGGATCGGGCAGCCGGCCGGCATCGAGGTCGGCCGCGATGGCATCGGCCAGCTCGGCCTCGCAGGCGCGCTCGTGCGCCAGCGCCAACAGCTCGACCGTCACCTTGCAGGCGTGGCGGTCGTCGCCTTCCTCGCGCAGCGCCTCGAACGCTCGTGCGTAGGCCGGACGCGGGAACAGCCGGTCGCGGTAGACGAGGTTCAGGAGCGCCATCGGCTTCCGGCGCAGCGCGTGGATGACGTGGCGGTAGTCGACGACGTGCCCGCCCTTGCTGTCCGACACCGGCTGGCCGCGCCGCAGCGTTGCCACGTGCGTGGAGCCGAGGAAGCAGTCGAGCCGGTCGTCATGGATGCGCACACGCAGGCGATGGCCGATCAGCCGCGATGGCACGGTGTAGAACACCCGCCTGAGCGTGAAGCCGCCCGACGACGTGACCGGGATCACCTTCTCCTCGAAGTCGGCCGTGCGGCCCTTCGGCAGCGGGGCCAGCGCCGTGCGCTCCAGGGCGATGCGCCGGGCGTTGTTGGCATTGCGCCGGCCGACCACGCCGTCGACGAAGGCCCGGTAGGCATCGAGGTCGGCGAAGTCGCGGCTGCCGCGCAGCAGCAGGGCATCCTCCAAGGCCTGCTTCAGGTGGCCGTGCGCGCTCTCGATCGATCCGTTCTCGTGGGCGATGCCGGCGTTGTTGCGCGACGGCTCCGTGCCGTAATGGCGCATCAGGCCCTGATAGCGCTGCGTCAGGTCGGCTTGCGCGTCGGCGTTGAGGTTGCGGAACGCCGCCGACAGGCTGTCGCTGCGATGCTCCGTTGGCACGCCGCCGAGCGCCCACAGCGCGTTCTGCAGACCCTCGGCGAGCGCCACGAAGCTCTCGCCGCCGAGCACGACGTGGGCATGCTCAAAGCCCGAGAACGCCAGGCGGAAGTGGTAGAGCCGGTGATCGAGCGGAATGCCGGCGATCGACACGCCGAGCGCCTTCGCGTCGGTGAAGTCGGACAGGCCGAGCCGGCCGGGCGCGTGCTCCTGGCGGAAGATCACGTCCTGCTCGGGACCGTTGAGCGCCCGCCATGCCGCGATGCGCCGCTCCAGCGTGCGGCGGATGCCGGGCGCAAGATCGGGATGGCGCCGGCGCAGCTCGCCGAGCACGCCGATCGCGCGGATGCCCGGTGCCGCCTTCAGGATCGGCACGATCTCGGCGTCCCAGTAGGGCGCCAGCGGGTCGGGCCGGCGTCGCCCGCGCGGGGCCTTCTTCTGCGACGGCAGGCGCGGATCGTTCTCGATCCGGTAGCCGGAAGCCGTCGAGAACCCCGTCTTGGCCGCGGCGGCCTCGGGCGAGCGTGTCTGTCGATAACGCATGTACAGCCTCATCTGGTGGTCGCTGATGTGGAGGCCGGGCAAGTCGTCGATCCCCCTCGTTGCCGAGACGAATCAACAGCTTGGCCGAGCCCCACCCGACCGCCAGACGGGCTCGAAAAACGCGCCGCCGGCGGGGACGGCTCTCCGGTCGGGCTACGCCCTCCCTTCGATCCGTCCCCGCCGGCGCATTCTCATCCTGATTGTCGCTGAGTTCTCACCTTGATTGTCGCCGCGCAGGTGTCGGCTCCGCCTCGACCCGAGTGCGCCCTGAAGTGCCCATCGAACGAATGATCGTCCCGATCTTCGGCCCAAGTGCATCTGCCGCATTGCGCGATGCGCGAAAGCGTCATACCA
>DATBIR010000080.1:0-46109 GCA_036556825.1 Beijerinckiaceae bacterium | reverse complement strand
AGGGCACAGCTCCGCCGGCGTGCAGATATGCAACGCTCCGTGGGCGCCGCGGATCAATAGCGATACTGGTCCGACTTGTAGGGGCCTTCCATGGCCACCCCGATGTACTCGGCCTGATCGGGGCGCAGCTTGGTGAGCTTGGCGCCGATCTTGTCGAGATGCAGCCGCGCGACCTTCTCGTCGAGATGCTTCGGCAGCGTGTAGACGCGCTTCTCGTAAGTGTCGGGATTGGTCCACAGCTCGATCTGGGCGAGCGTCTGGTTGGTGAACGAGGCCGACATCACGAAGGAGGGATGCCCCATGGCGTTGCCGAGATTCACGAGACGGCCTTCCGACAGAAGAATCATCCGCTTGCCGTCCGGAAACTCGACCTCGTCCACCTGCGGCTTGATGTTGTGCCACTTGAAGTTCTTCAGAGACGCGACCTGGATCTCGTTGTCGAAGTGGCCGATGTTGCAGACGATGGCGCGGTCCTTCATGGCGCGCATATGCTCGAGGGTGATCACGTCCTTGTTGCCGGTGGCCGTCACGAAGATGTCGGCGCGCGGCGCCGCCTCGTCCATGGTGGTGACCTCGTAGCCCTCCATTGCCGCCTGCAGAGCGCAGATCGGATCGATCTCGGCGACGAGCACGCGGCAGCCGGCATTGCGCAGGCTCGCGGCCGAGCCTTTGCCGACATCGCCGAAGCCGGCCACCATGGCGACCTTGCCCGCCATCATCACGTCGGTGCCCCGGCGGATGCCGTCGACCAGCGACTCGCGGCAGCCGTAAAGGTTGTCGAATTTCGACTTGGTCACCGAATCGTTGACGTTGATCGCCGGGAACAGGAGCTTGCCTTCCTTTTCCATGATGTAGAGCCGGTGCACGCCGGTCGTGGTCTCCTCGGAGACGCCGCGGATCGAGCGCGCGAGCTCGCCGAACCAGCCGGCGCGCTTTTCCTTGAGCGTGCGCTTGAGCAGCGCGAACAGGATCTCCTCCTCCTCGCTGCCCGGCTTGTCGAGGAAGGCCGTGTCGCCGCCTTCCGCGCGCACGCCGAGATGCACGAACAGCGTGGCGTCGCCGCCGTCGTCGAGGATCATGTTGGGCGCGCCGCCGTCGTGCCACTCGAACAGCTTGCGCGTGAACTCCCAGTATTCCTCGAGGCTCTCGCCCTTGTAGGCGAAGACCGGGATGCCCGCGGCCGCGACCGCCGCGGCGGCGTGGTCCTGGGTCGAATAGATGTTGCACGACACCCAGCGGATATCGGCGCCGAGCGCCGCCAGCGTCTCGATCAGGACCGCCGTCTGGATCGTCATGTGCAGCGAGCCGGCGATGCGCGCGCCCTTGAGCGGCTGCTTGGCGGCGTATTCCTCTCGCACCGCCATCAGACCCGGCATCTCGGTTTCGGCGATCGAGATCTCCTTGCGGCCCCAATCCGCGAGCGCGATGTCCTTGACGACGTAATCGTGGTGCGGGGAGCGCTTCTGGGCGACTTGCGTCATGGGTTGTCTCGCAGCATTGGGGGAGTCGGCGCGCTCTATACCAGCGGCGCACCGAAGGGGCAATCAAGATATAAAGATGTCTTTATATCAGCGACCCGCAGCGCCCGCGGATCACTCGTCCTCGCCGAACCGGGACGTGACGAGGTCGGTGAGCGCGCCGAGGCAAGCCTCGGCGTCGTCGCCCTTGGCGGTGACCGTGATGGTGGTGCCCTGCGCGGCGCCGAGGGTCAGAAGGCCCATGATCGAACGCCCGCCGACCGTCTCGCCGCAGCGCGTCACGGTGACGTCGGCGTCGAAGCGCTCGACCGTCTGCACGAACTTGGCCGAGGCGCGGGCATGCAGGCCCTTCTTGTTGCTGATCAGAAGCTTGCGGGCCAATACCCCATCGGGCAGTTCGGGTGGGGGGCACTCGCCCGCTTCAGGCTGGTCGGGCATGCAGGGCTTACTTGCCGGCCAGAACCCGCGAGGCGACGTTGATGTATTTGCGCCCGGCCTCCTGGGCGTGCAGCACGGCGTCGGCGAGGGGCTCCTCGTCACGCACGCTGGCGAGCTTGATCAGCATCGGCAAGTTGATGCCCGCCACCACCTCGACCGAGCCGCCATTCATGCACGACAGCGCAAGATTCGACGGTGTGCCGCCGAACATATCGGTCAGCACGACCACCCCTTCGCCTGAATTGACGCGACAGACCGCGGCCATAATGTCCTTGCGCCGCGTTTCCATGTCGTCTTCCGGGCCGATGGTTATTGTTTCAAGCTGGCTCTGAGGTCCCACCACATGTTCCAGCGCTGACTTGAACTCGGTCGCAAGCTGGCCATGGGTGACGAGCACCATTCCAATCATGGGTACACTGTCCCGTCGCTCCGAAGAGCGGAGCCGCTATTTTGTGCACTGCGAAGCCGTACGCAAGAGCAATGCGACGAAATGCTCATAACTCCGCCATTTTAACGCCGCGAAGATTACCAAGTTGCAACAGCACCAGCGCGGCCACGCCGGGACCGACCCGGGTTGCGATCCGCGGCAGATGCACACCGCAGATGGTCGCGCGGCTTTCGCCTTCGTCCGGAAACCGCCCGGATGGCTCGACAAGGCCGTCGACGACCAGCCGGATCACGGCGGCCTTCTCATAGGGCATGTCGAGGATGCCGAGGCCGCGCGCCTCGATCTTTCCCAGAATCTCGTTAACGGCGGTCGCGACCAGCCGCCCGCCGCGGTTTTCGAGCCGCACGCGGTCGTCACAGACGAGGCGCGCAAATTGCCCGCGGCGCCCTGCCTCATCCACGAGTTCGCGGGCAAGGGTGGACTTGCCGGCCCCGGACGGCCCCCGGATCAAGATACCGGCCTCGCCGACGCTCACGCAGCTCGCGTGCAAGGTGACCTGCGCACTCATGCGGCTGCCGGCAATTGCACGATGAAGCGGGCGCCGAGCCGCGTCGGCTCCCCGTCCTCGTCAGGCGGGCCGAGCCGATTCTCGGCGCGGATACGGCCGCGGTGGGCTTCTACGATCTGGCGTGAAATCGAAAGGCCCAGGCCTGAATTCTGGCCAAAACCCTGGTCCTCGGGGCGGTCGGTGTAGAAGCGCTCGAAAATGCGGTCGAGCGCGTGCGGGGGAATGCCCGGACCGTCGTCCTCGACGACGATCTCCACGTCCGATCTGGTGCGCCGCAGCACGACACGCACGTCCCCCATCGGAGCCGAGAACGAGCGGGCATTGTCGACGAGGTTGTTCACCACCTGTCCGAGCCTGTTGTCATGGCCGGCGACGAAGAAAGCGTCGCGCCCCTTCGGATGCGGCTCGACATGCAGTCTGACATAGGCGTCGTCGGCGAGGCGGCGCTCGTTGGCGAGCGTGACCACCGCGTCGAGGAGCCTGGCGATGTCGACCGGCTCGGCATCGGCCCGCGCCAGCTCGGCGTCGAGACGGGAGGCGTCGGAAATATCGCTGATCAGGCGGTCGAGCCGCTTCACGTCGTGCTGAATGATCGACATCAGCCGCGCGCGCGAGTCGTTGCTCTTGGCAAGGGGCAGCGTTTCGACGGCGCTGCGCAGCGAGGTCAGCGGGTTCTTGATCTCGTGGGCGACGTCGGCGGCGAAACTCTCGATCGCGTCGATGCGGTTGTAGAGCGCCCGCGTCATGTCGCGCAACGCCCCCGACAGATGCCCGATCTCGTCGGACCGGCCCGTGAAATCGGGAATTTCCTGGCGGGACTTGATGCCGCGGCGCACCCGCTCCGCGGCCTCGGCGAGACGGCGCACAGGCACGACGATCGCCCCGGCAAAGATCACCGAGACGACGACCATCACCAAAGCGGCGATCAGGAAGACCTGCAGCAGGCCGAAGCGTTCGGAGGCGATGATCGCGTCGATGTCGCCGCCTTGCGTCGACATCAGAAGCGCGCCGCGCACCGTCTGGAACCGCCGGATCGGCACCGCCACCGAAACGATGGTCTCGCCGCGGTCGTTGACCCGCACCACGCTCCAGCGCTTGCCCGCGAGCGCGTTGTCCACTTCCGGCAAGGTGCGTCCGAGAATCGGGCCGATTTCCTCGTAGGCCGGCGCCTGGCTGTTGCCCGAGAGGCGCTTGCGAATCGCATTCCAGGTGCGCTCGACCGCGGTATCGTCTTTCCGGATCGGCGGCAGATCGAGCCGCACCACGTCGCCGCGCGGATAGAGCGTGCGCGAATCGAGAAGCAGCGTGCCTTCCTTGTCGTAGATGCGCGCGCGCGTTCGCGTCGGGCTGACCAGCCGGCCAAGCAGCGGGGCGACCCGCTCCGGATTGATCGAGAATTCCAGCGAAGGCAGCGTCTCCTCGCCCAGGCCCGAGGTTTCGCCGGCCTGCATCTGCAGCAGGCGGTCGGGGTCGATGGTGATGGTGTCGGGCTCGACCGTCGCCGAGGCGGCGACGGCGCCGGCGATGATTTCGCCCTGCGTGAACAGGCTTTCGACGCGCGTCTCGATCAGACCCTTGCGGAACTGGTTGAGGTAGAGAAATCCGAGCAGGAGCGCGAACAGCCCGGCGAGGTTGAGCACGACGATACGCCGCGTCAGGCTCGAGGAGGCGCGCAGCGACAGCCAGCGCCCGAGCGATCTCAGTCGCGTGAGAATTCCGCTCGGGCGGCTCCCCGCTTCCGCGGGCGTTTCAAGTTTCAGCGGCTCGGCCGACATACGCCTTTGAAGCAGCGCAATGCTCCCCCGCTCATGTTTCCTTGAAGCGATAGCCGACGCCATAAAGCGTCTCGATCATCTCGAAGTTGGTATCGACCACCTTGAACTTCTTGCGAAGCCGCTTGATGTGACTGTCGATGGTACGGTCGTCGACGTAGACCTGATCGTCATAGGCGGCATCCATCAATGCGTTGCGGCTTTTCACCACGCCCGGACGCTGCGCGAGCGCCTGCAGGATCAGGAATTCCGTCACGGTGAGGGTGACAGGCTCGCCGTTCCACGTGCAGGTGTGACGCTCGGGATCCATCTTGAGCTGGCCACGCTCGAGAACCTTGGCGTCGGTCTCGCGCGGGGCGACCTGGTCCTTCGGCGCGAAGCGGCGCAGCACGGCCTTGACGCGCTCGACCAGGAGGCGTTGCGAAAACGGCTTCCGGATGAAGTCGTCAGCCCCCATCTTGAGGCCGAACAGCTCGTCGATCTCCTCGTCCTTGGAGGTCAGGAAGATCACGGGCAGGTCGGATTTCTGGCGCAGGCGGCGCAGCAGCTCCATCCCGTCCATGCGCGGCATCTTGATGTCGAAAATGGCGAGATCGGGCGGCGAGTGCTTGAGGCCGTCCAGGGCCGAGGCACCGTCCGTGTAGGTCTGGATGCGATATCCCTCCGCTTCGAGTGCAATCGAAACAGAAGTCAGGATATTGCGATCGTCATCGACCAGGGCAATGGTGGGCATAGAAAGACACCTCGACGGGTCGCTGCCGCTGCTGGTTGTCAAAAGACGCTTGGCGGGCCATGCCGCAGGTGCGGAATCGAGCCCAAATCGCGTCGCTCCCGACGCTCCTTAAGACGTTTTGGCCGGAACCGCCATATCCGGGCGGAAGGCCCAAGGAACGAGGTCATGACCCAGACGCCGCGCCCCCCCGCCGATTTCGACGGAATTCCCGTGGCCAGGCAGCTCCTCCGCACGATCCGCTCCGGGGCCCTGGCGACCCTGGACAAGGAGGCCGGCTTCCCCTTCGCTTCCCTGGTCACCGTGGCGACCGACCTCGACGGCGCGCCCCTGCTGCTGATGTCGCGGCTGGCCGCACATGCCGGGAATCTGGAGGCGGACCCGCGCGCCTCGATTCTTCTGGCCCAGGGCGGCAAGGGCGACCCGCTGGCGCACCCCCGGCTGACCGTGATCGGGCGGGTCGAGCGGACGGCCGAGCCGCGCGTGCGGTCACGCTTCCTGGCCCGGCATCCGAAAGCCGCTCTCTACGCCGATTTCGCCGATTTCTCCTTCTGGCGCATGGATATCGCCGGCGGGCATCTGAACGGCGGCTTCGCACGCGCGATGACCCTCTCGCCCGAGCAGATCCGAACTGAGCTCGCCGGCGCCGAGGAGCTTGTCGCCGTCGAGGACAGCGCCGTCGCACATATGAACGAGGACCATCGCGAGGCGCTCGCGCTCTACGCGACCAGACTCGCCGGCGCGTCCGCCGGCGAGTGGCGCACGACCGGCATCGACCCGGACGGGATCGACCTCGCCGCCGGCGACCTGACCGCCAGGGTCGAATTCGACCGGCGCGTGGTGAATGGTGGCGAGCTGCGCAAGACCCTGCACGACATGGCGCAGCGGGCCCGCAACATCCCCTCGTAACCATGACGAAAAATATTGACGAAGGGCGGCCCGGTCCTGTTGAAACTAAAGCTTGAGCGCGAGCATGCGGACGGCTATCGAGCGCCGCCTGCCCGTTCACATTTTGGCGCCAGCAACAGCCCGTCCCGCCCCGGGGACGTATCAAGAGGAGACGCCCGTGGAAAACCTCGGCGTGCACAATTCAGCACACGGCGCCAAGCCGTTCGGCTTCCGGAAGCTCAAACGTGTCCATTGGAATCTCGGCGCGCCGGCGCTCTACGAGCATGCCCTGAAGCGGGGCGAGGCGCAGTTGATCCAGGGCGGAGCGATCAACGCCGACACGGGCATCCATACCGGCCGCTCGCCGAAGGACAAGTTCACGGTGCGCGACGCCAATACCGAGAACGAGGTCTGGTGGGACAACAACGGCGCCATCACGCCCGCGCAGTTCGACGTCATCCTGGCCGACTTCCTCAAGCACTGCGAAGGCAAGGAGTTGTTCGCGCAGGACCTTTACGGCGGCGCCGACCCGGCGCACCGGGTCAAGGCGCGCGTCTATACCGAATATGCCTGGCACTCGCTGTTCATCCGCAACCTCCTGATCCGGCCGGATATGAGCGAGATCGCCTCCTACGTGCCGGATCTCACCATCATCGACCTGCCCTCGTTCAAGGCCGATCCGAAGCGTCACGGCTGCCGCTCCGAGACCATCATCGCCATCGACCTGACCAGGAAGATCGTGCTGATCGGCTCCTCGTCCTACGCCGGCGAGATGAAGAAGTCGGTCTTCACCTATCTCAATTACGTCCTGCCGAGGCAGGGCATCATGCCGATGCACTGCTCGGCGAATGTCGGCGAAAAGGGCGACACGGCCCTGTTCTTCGGCCTGTCGGGGACCGGCAAGACGACGCTGTCGAGCGATCCCGACCGCATGCTCCTCGGCGATGACGAGCACGGCTGGAGCGCGCACGGCATCTTCAACTTCGAAGGCGGCTGCTACGCCAAGACGATCAACCTGTCCCGCGAAGCCGAGCCCGACATCTACGCAACCACCGAGCGTTTTGGGACGGTGCTTGAGAATGTCGCCATCGATCCGGTCACCCGCTGCCCGGACTTCAACGACGATTCCAAGACCGAAAACACGCGCTGCGCCTATCCGATCGACTTTATCGCCAACGCCTCGACCACCGGCCGCGCCGGGCACCCGAAGAACATCGTGATGCTCACCGCCGACGCCTTCGGGGTCATGCCGCCGATCGCCAAGCTGACCGGCGCCGAGGCGATGTACCACTTTCTGTCCGGCTACACCGCGAAGGTGGCGGGCACCGAAAAGGGGCTGACCGGGGTCGTGCCCGAATTCTCGACCTGCTTCGCGTCGCCGTTCCTGCCCCGGCATCCGAGCGTCTACGGCAACCTGCTGCGCGACCTCATCGCGCGCCACCACGTCGATTGCTGGCTTGTGAACACGGGCTGGACCGGCGGCGGCTACGGAGTCGGCCGGCGGATGCCGATCCGCGTCACGCGGCGGCTGCTGTCGGCCGCGCTCGACGGATCGCTGTCCCGCGCCGACTTCCGCCGCGACCCGTATTTCGGCTTCGCCGTGCCGACCTCGGTGCCGGGCGTCGAGCCGCACATCCTCTACCCGGTGAAGACGTGGCAGGACAAAGCCGCTTTCGCCGAGACGGCGAAGCGCCTGGTGCAGATGTTCCAGGAGAACTTCAAGACCTTCGAGGCGCATGTCGACGACGCGGTGCGGGCCGCCGCGCCGGCCATGTCGATCGCGGCGTAAGCGCAATCCCCTTGGTTTGAGGGAAGGGAACGCGCCCGCCGCCGGGGCACCGGCCGCGGGCGCGATTTTTTTGGATCGCTACGACCGGAAGAACAGGAGCGACACCAACACGAAGGCCGGGATGAGCAGGGCTCCCGACCACAACATGTAGCCGAAGAAGCCAGGCATTCTCACGTTCATGCTGCGGGCGATGGCGAACACCATGAAGTTGGGCGCGTTGCCGATATAGGTGTTCGCGCCCATGAACACGGCGCCCGCCGAAATCGCGGCGAGCGTGAGTGCCCCGCTGGTCATCAGGTGATCGGGATCACCGCCAGCAAGCTCGAAGAACACGAGGTAGGTCGGCGCATTGTCGAGGAACGACGACAAGAGTCCGGTGAGCCAGAAATACGCCAGAGCATCGGGGCTTCCGTCCGCGTTCGTGACAAGCCCGAGGATTGGCGCCATCGCGCCCTCCGGGCCAGCCTTCAGGATGGCCAGCACAGGGATGATCGTCACGAAGATCGCGGCGAACAACCGGGCGACCTCGCGAATCGGCCCCCACGTAAAGCCGTTCTCGATGCGAATGGCCTTGGGCGTGACGGCAAGAGAGATCAGCGTGACGCCGACCATCGCCACATCCCGCAAGAGGTGGGCGATTGCCACCTCAACCCCGAACACGCCGATGTGGCCGAGATCGTAGCTCGCGCTGGCCAGGATGGCGGCGATGATGACGGCGATCAGAACGAAGTTGACCCCTCCCATGAGGCGGACCGGCTTGTCCGGCGTCGGATCAGCGCGCGGGCTGTCCTCCTGGCGGTAAAGCCATGTGTCCAGGGCAAAGAAAATCGCGAGCAGCAAGGCGCCCACGAAAAGCATCTCCGCCGCAAGGTGGCGAGTCGTCCAGAAAAAATCCACACCACGCAGAAAGCCGAGGAAGAGCGGCGGGTCGCCAAGAGGCGTGAGCGAACCGCCGATGTTGGATACGAGAAAGATAAAGAAGATCACCACATGGACGTTGAAGCGCCGGTTGTCGTTGGCCCGGATCACGGGGCGGATCATCACCATCGAGGCGCCGGTCGTGCCGATGAGGCTGGCGAGACCCGCGCCGATCGCGAGCAGGGCCGTGTTCGTGGCCGGGCTGCCGCGGATGTTGCCGCGCAGGAGAATGCCGCCGGCCACGGTGAACAACGCAAGCAGCAGGAGGATGAACGGCAAATACTCGATCAGCGCCGTATGCAGGACAGCCTGGAACGTCGTGGAGGGACCGGCCTTGACCGCAAGCGCTGCCACCAGCAGCAACGCCCAAAATGCCGAAACCTTGGCATAGTGGTGCTCCCAGAAGTGTGCCGCCAAAAGCGGCAACAAGGCGATCGAGAGCAGCAGGCCAGCGAACGGACCGATCCAGGCCAGGCCGAGCACGCGCCCGTCGAGCTCCGCCGCAAAGGATTGGTCCGGCCAAGAGAGCGCGGCCGCGGCCACCAGGATGCGGAACAGCATTTGCCGCATCCGAGTTACGGCGTGGAGCGCCGCGCCGAGCCCCGCCGTCGTCATGTCAGGCCCGGCAGGAGCCGCGAAGCGTCGTGATCTTGCATAGTGCCCTCTTCTGCCCGCCCGTACAATTCGCGGCAGGGTTTCCAACCGGGGCGCTCGAGTCAAGCGGACGGTCAGCGGATGAAGATCAGCGTGAGAAGGATGAACAGCGGGCCGAGGATCGCGGCCGACCACGCCATGTAGCCGAAGAAGGTCGGCATCTTCACGTTCATGTCGCGCGCGATGGCGTAGACCATGAAGTTCGGAGCGTTGCCGATATAGGTGTTCGCGCCCATGAAGACGGCCCCCATTGAAACGGCGGCGAGCGTCGAGGCGAGTGGCCCCATCAGCCGCCCGGGGTCGCCTCCGGCCATCTCGAAGAAGACCAGGTAGGTCGGAGCATTGTCGAGAAACGAGGACAGCACCCCCGTGAGCCAGAAATAGGCGACGTCGTCCGGGCCCCCGTCGGGCATCGAGACGAGCGCCACGACCGGCGCGAACACGCCGTTGCTGCCGGCAGCAAGCATGGCCAGCACCGGAATGATGCAGACGAAGATGCCCGCGAACAGCTTGGCCACCTCCTTGATCGGCTCCCAGCTGAAGCCGTTTTCGGCGCGGTGCTCGCGCGGGGTCAGGACGAGCGACGCGAGAACCACCACGATCATGGTCGCTTCGCGAACGAGGTTCTGCCCCTCGACCTCGACGCCAAGAATGCTGAAGGCGGCGCCGGGCCGCCACGTGCCGCTGGTCACGATGGCGGCGACGATCAGGGCGATCAAGGCGACATTGATCCAGCCGGACACGCGGATGCGCGGGTCGTCGGGCGTCGGATCGCGGCCGGGCTCGGACGGCTCGCGGCGATAGAACCAGCTGTCGAGCGCGAAGAAGACCGCGAGCAGAAGCCCCGTGAGAAACAGGGTTTCCTCCAGGAGATGCGTGGTCGTCCAGAAGAAGTCGATGCCGCGCAGAAAGCCGAGGAAGAGCGGCGGATCTCCGAGCGGCGTCAACGAGCCGCCGATGTTGGAGACGAGAAAGATGAAGAACACGACGACGTGCACGTTGCGCCGGCGATTATCGTTGGCGCGGATCACGGGGCGTATCATCACCATCGACGCGCCGGTCGTGCCGATCACGCTGGCGAGCGCCGTCCCGATCGCCAGCAGCGCCGTGTTCGTCAGCGGCGAGCCGTGCAGGTTGCCCTTGACCAGGATGCCGCCGGCCGCCGTGAACAGCGCCAGCAGCATCAGGATGAAGGGCAAATATTCGTGCAGCAGCACGGACAGCAGCGCCTGAGTTCCGCCCGTGAAGCCGAACGTCAGGATCAGCGGGATCACCACAGCCAGCGCCCAGATGGCGGAGATCTTGCCGTAATGGTGCTCCCAGATGTGCTTGAAGCCGAGCGGCCCGAGGGCGATCGAGAGCAGGATGCCCGCGAATGGCAGCGCCCAGACGATGCCCAAGGAAGCGCCGTCGAGGGCGGCAGCGAGCGCGACCTGGGGAACAAGCGCGAAAACCGCTACAAGCATTGCCGTCAGGGCTGCGGATGCCACGTGCCAGGTCCGGGTTGACGAGGGTGCGAACGCCGCCTCGGAAGCCCCCGGCCTTACGGAAAGCCAGAGTAGCGCGCAACTACGTTTCCTTCGCGTGCTGCCGATATCCGACCGGCAGGAGAGAGCGGTCGTTAACCGTTTGTTCAACCGGGTCGGCGAATCGTAAAGGGCTGTCGAGGGCGGCGCAGATGACCGCCCGCGGGGCTTCGCTCATGTGCCGCTTTCTCGCCTATAGCGGCGAACCGGTATTCCTCTCGAGCCTCGTCTGTGCGCCGACGCATTCGTTGGTGCACCAGTCGCTGCACGCCGCCGAGGCGAAGACCGGCACCAATGGCGACGGGTTCGGGCTCGGCTGGTACGGCGAGCGGGCGGAGCCCGGTCTGTACCGCGAGATCAGGCCGGCGTGGTCCGACGAGAACCTGCGCTCGCTGTGCGAGCAGGTGCGCTCGCGGCTGTTCTTCGCGCATGTGCGCGCGTCTACCGGAACCGCGTCGACCCGCGCCAATTGTCACCCCTTTGCGCATGGCCGCCATCTGTTCATGCACAACGGCCAGATCGGCGGCTACGGCGAACTCAAGCGCCGAATCGAAGCGATGATCCCGGACGCGCTCTACAGCGAGCGTCTGGGGACGACCGACACGGAGGCGATCTTCCTCGCGGCGCTCGGCCGCGGCCTCGCCGAGGACCCGCTGGGCGCCATGGCGCGTACGCTCAAGGCCGTGCGCGGGCTGATGAGCGCCGCGGGCGTGGCCGAGCCGCTCCGCTTCACCGCGGCGCTCACCGACGGACGCGACCTCTACGCGTTCCGATGGGCCTGCGACGGCCAGCCGCCGAGCCTCTATGCGCGCAAGGGCGAAGGCGGGCTGACGATCGTGTCCGAGCCGATCGACGGCTGCCGGGACGGCTGGCGCGAGGTGCCGAAGGGCAGCGCGCTGATTGCCAAGGCGGGGCGCGCCATAACGATCCAGTGCCTCGACGAAACGATGGCGCAGCTTGCCGCGTAACCAAACCTTTGCACCTGAGGCAATCGGTGATTTGCGACGGGCGAGCGAGGCCGATTAGAATGCGCGCCATGACGTTTCCGCTCCGCAAGACCGCGACCCTCCGGCTTCTGATGCTGGCCGGCGCCCACGGCCTCGCCTGCCTGGCGGGGCAATCCGCCCTGGCGCAAAACTATGGTGCCGGGACAATTGTGATCGAGGCGCCGTGGTCGCGCGCGACCCCGGGCGGAGCCAAGGTGGCGAGCGGCTACATGCGCATCGTCAATCGCGGCTCCGAGCCGGACCGGCTGATCGGCGGCACGACGACCGTCGCCGGACGGTTCGAAGTGCATGAAAGCTCCAACGTCAATGGCGTCGCCCGCATGGCGCCGCTCGCCAACGGCCTCGTGATCAAGCCGGGCGAGAGTGTCGAACTCAAGCCGGGCGGCCTGCACGTGATGCTCGCCGACCTCAAAGGTCCCCTCAAGGAGGGCGACGTGATCAGTGGAACGCTGGTCTTCGAAAAGGCCGGCACGATTGCGGTGCAATACCGCGTCGGCGGCATCGGCGCACAGAGCACCGGCGGCCAGCATCACCACCAGCATTAGCCCCTCGCCGCGCCCGGTCTGTGCGTGCGCGGACCTTGAGAACCTGCCATCCCCCCTATGCGGCGAGCTGGCGCCTCCCTGCCCCCCGGGTTGCATCGGTGCGGTGTTCTGGGTTAACGGCGACTGTGACCGGAACGAATGCCATTCCCGACGACCTCATGCAGTTCGTCGGCGCGACCATCAAATCGGTGTGGACCCTCGAGCTGCTGCTGTATCTGTGGCGCTCGGCGGGACGGCCATGCTCGACCGCCGAGCTGGTGCGCGAACTGCGGGCGAGCGATTCGATCGTGAGCGACGGTCTCGCCGCCTTGCAGAGCGCGGGGCTGGTTTCCCCTGAAGGACAGGACGGCGTGCGCTACGCACCTGTGTCGTCGACATTCGATTACCTGGTGCAGCAGCTGGCGCAGCTCTACCGCGAGCGGCCCGTCATGGTGACCAACGCGATTTTCGCAGGGCCGGACCGGAGAATCCGCAACTTTGCCGAGGCATTCCGCTTGACGAAGAAGGATTGAGGCGTGCTGCAGCCACTGGTCTATCTGCTGTGTTTCGCTGCGAGCGTGGGCTGCGCGGTTCTTCTGGCGCGCAGCTATCGCGTCAACCGCACGCCGCTGCTGTTGTGGAGCGCCGTTTGCTTCGCGCTGCTGGCCGTCAACAATTTCCTCGTTGTCGTCGACCTGGTGCTCCTGCCGACCAGCATCGATCTCCTGCCGCTGCGGCGGCTTACGGCGTTGACGGCCGTCGGCGTGCTGCTCTTCGGCTTCATCTGGGAAACGGAATAGCGGGATGACCGGCGAATTCTTCTCCGGCCTACTGACCATGGGACATCTCGTGGCCGCGCTGTTCTTCTGCAAGTTCTGGCAGCGCACGCGCGACGGCCTGTTTGCTGCCTTCGCGATCGCCTTCACGCTGTTCGCGGCGGAACAGGCGCTGCTCGCTTTGGCGCAAGGCACGCGCGAGGAGCGGACCTGGTATTACCTTCTGCGCCTGTTCGGTTTCCTGCTGATCATCTGCGGCATCGCCATGAAGAACCGGCGCATGTCAGGGAATTCCCCGACTAGGCGCTAACCCGCTATTGTGCTCTCATGGCCGAGCTCGCTCGCTGCGCGTCGTATGCGACTGAGCAGCGTGCAGAAGAGGTCGGCGATGCCATTCACATTGCGCAATGCAGGAGCAGGCTGTTATGCGCTTGCATTCAAGGGAGAGCATATCGGCTCCGCATTCGCCATCGAAGACGACGAGCAGCCGTGGATCGTCATGGTGCACGACGCCTGGGCGGCGCGCATGACCTTGCCGGCGCCTTTCGAAACCAGGCAGCACCGCTTTCGCAGCCTGCAGGATTTGAAGACCTGGCTTCGCGGAAGCGAGGGAAGCCTTTCGGCGACCTCCGCTTGAGCTCGCCATAACGGCGCCACGGACAGGCCTGCCCGTGGCCTCCGCGGGCAATCCTGGAATATATGTTGAACTCTGCTTTGCGCTACGGCGCCATCCTGCTGGCGATCGGCATTGCGGCCGTGATCGCCGTCTTGCCATTGACGACGTCGTTCGTCGAACGGTGGTCGCAGCGCGACGTCGAGCTGCGCTCGAAGCTCGTCGCCAGCTCGATCCGCGACCAGGTCGGCGCGCTCGTCGCGGTTGACGACCGCACATCCCTGAACGGCCTGTTCGAGCGCCTGTCGCAGGACGAGCGGCTCCTCGCCATCGGCATGTGCGACGAGCGCAACGACCTCGTGATCAGCACCAAGATGATGCCGGCATCTCTGTCATGCGAGAAGGTCGCGCGCACCGATGCGGAAAGCTTCTCGCGGATTGCGTCGGACGGGCGACAGATGCTTGCCGCTGTCTTCCCCGTCAGCGTGCGCGGTGCGCGGCGCCATCTCATCCTTCTGCACGACCTGAGCTTTGCCGCGCAGCGTGACGCCGAGCTCCGCGGCCACGTGCTTCCCGCGCTTGTGGGCGCCGCGTTCGGCGCGGCGGCCCTTGCGGCGCTCCTCGGGCTGCTCGTCGTCAGACGGTGGATGCACGCGCTGCGGCGTGCCATCGACGACGTGCAAAGCGGGCGGCGCGAGGCCATCGAGGTTTCGGACCGCACGCCGCTCGGCGCGCAAATCCGGCAGGTCCTGCGTGACCTCGGCCAGAGCCGGCGCAGCCTCGACGGAGCACAGGTTCAGTGGAGCCCCGAGACGCTGCGCCTCTTGCTGGCGCGCGAACTGCCCGGCGCCGAGGTGATCGTGGTGTCGAACCGCGAGCCCTACATTCACAACCGCACGAACACCGGGCAGGTCGAGCTGCAAATCCCTGCAAGCGGGCTCGTCGCCGCGCTCGAGCCGGTGATGCGCGCCTGCGGCGGCACCTGGGTGGCGCATGGCAGCGGCAGCGCCGACCAGGAGACGGCGGACGATGCCGGCCGCATCGCCGTACCGCCCGACGGTCCAGCCTACACCTTGCGGCGCGTCTGGCTCTCGGAGGCGGAGCAGGACGGTTACTATTACGGCCTTGCAAACGAAGGCCTCTGGCCGCTGTGCCACATCGCCTTCGTGCGTCCCGAATTCCGCGAGGAAGACTGGCGTCAATACCAGGCAGTCAACCGCCGCTTCGCGGACGCGGTGGTCGCCGAAGCCAAGCGGCCCGACCCGATCATCCTCGTGCAGGACTATCACTTCGCGCTGCTGCCGCGCATGATCCGCGACCGCCTGCCGGCCGCCACCATCGTGACCTTCTGGCACATTCCGTGGCCCAACGCGGAGAGCTTCGGCATCTGCCCGTGGAAGGAGCAGATCCTGGACGGCCTGCTCGGCAGCTCCATTCTCGGATTCCACACCCAGTTCCACTGCAACAACTTCATGGAGACGGTCGACCGCTTCATCGAGAGCCGAATCGATCGCGAGCACGACATCGTCACCCTGGGCGGTCACGACACGCTCGTGCGGCCATATCCGATTTCGATCGAATGGCCGCCCGCCGCCCTCGACCAGCAACAGCCGGTCGCGGCGTGCCGCGAGAGCGTGCGCCGCCGTCTCGGCGTGAAACCCAACATGCGCCTCGGCGTCGGCATCGAGCGGTTCGATTACACGAAAGGCATTCTCGACCGCATGCGCGCGGTGGATTCGCTCCTGACACGGCATCCCGAATGGAAGGGTCGCTTCGCTTTCGCACAGGTGGCCGCGCCGACACGTAGCCGTCTGCCCGCTTACGCCCGGTTGCAGGACGAGGCACGCCAGCTCGCCGACGAGATCAATGCTCGCCACGGCAGCGGCGACTATATGCCCATCCTGCTCCTCGCGCGCCATCATGAGCCGGCGGAAGTATTCGAGCTGTTTCGCGCGGGCGACCTGTGCATCGTCTCGAGCCTGCACGACGGCATGAATCTCGTCGCCAAGGAATTCGTCGCGAGTCGCGACGACGACGAAGGCGTGCTCGTTCTCTCCAGCTTCACTGGCGCTTCGCGCGAGCTCTCGGAGGCGCTGATCGTCAATCCGTATGACGCGCATGCGATGGGCGAGTCGATTCATCGCGCCCTGACGATGCCCAAGGCCGAGCAGCGGGCCCGCATGCGCCTGATGCGCGAGCTCGTACGCGAACGGAACGTCTACCGATGGGCAGGCGAAATCCTGCGCGACGCGGCGAAGCTGCGTCAGCGCGCGCAAATCATCGCAATGGTTTCGCGGGAGAGCTCGCCGCAGGAACGCGCCGCGTAGCCCATGAGCCTGCGAAAAGGTCAAAAAATCGCTGACCAGCTCCGGCGGCTGCGGCGCAGCCGTTGCACGGGGGCGCCTCAGCCGCCGAGGTCGTCGAGCCACCCTTGAGCAGAGCCGTAACGGACGATATCTGCGCGCGTACGCAGCCCGAGCTTGTCCGCCGCGCGCGCCTTGTATGTTTCCACGGTCTTCACGCTCACGTCGATGCGTGCCGCGATCTCCTTGTTGCTGAAGCCCTGCGCCGTCAGCCGGAGGACGTCCGCCTCGCGCTGGCTGAGCTCGGCGCGCCGCGGAGCCGCGCACGAGCTGCGTCCAGCAGAATCGGCGAGCACCTTATCGGCCACCGCAGGGTCCAGGTAGATGCCCCCTTCCGCAATCGCGCGGATGGCGCGCAACAGGTCCTCTGCCGCCGAACGCTTCAGCAGATAGCCGCGCGCACCGGCTTGCAGAAGCTGCTGAACGTATGCGCGATCCTCATGGACCGTAAGTACCAGCAGCTTCACCTGCGGGCATGCCTCGGCCAGCCGGCGGGCGAGCTCGATGCCGTTGAGGTCAGGCATGGAGATATCGATGACGCCGACATCCGGCGTGGTCTCGATGATCAGATCGAGCGCAGCTGCGCCGGTCGTCGCCTCCCCGACAAGCTCTACCTCCGGAGCCCCCTGGAGCAGCGCCTTGATGCCGGCAAGGACAACGGGATGATCATCCGCGAGGACGACGCGCGTCGTGGTCATGAGGAGGTCGCAAGGTCGCGTGGGCCGATCGGCACCTCGATGAACAGCGTGGTGCCGGATCCCGGAGCCGATTCAAGGGTCAGGGTGCCGCCGATCGCCGAGATCCGTTCACGGATTCCCGACAAGCCGAGGCGTGGCGGACCGCTGCCGGGCCGCGGATTGGTCGAAGCGTAAGGGTTCATGCCGCGGCCATCATCCTCGATGATGAGCCGCAACTTCCCTTCCTTGCGCTCCAGAAGAACGCTCACGTTGCGGGCCGCAGCGTGCTTGAGCACATTGGTGAGGGCCTCCTGAACGGTGCGATAGAGCGCGGTCTTGACTTCCGCCGGGAGACGATCCTGATCGCCGACCGCCTGGACATCGATCGAGATGCCGTAGCGCTCGCTCCAATCGTCCGCATAGGTGAGAAGGGCCTTGTGCAGGCCAAGGTCGTCGAGCGCCGTCGGCCGCAGATCCAGAGCCGCACGATGAATATCCCGTCCGATCGTGCCGGTAAGGGCCTGCAGCCATTGCACGCGCTCCCGCAATTTCGGCTCCGCCCCAGGTTCCCCCAGCAGCGTCTGGAGCCCCTTGAGCCCGAGAGACAGGCCGGTCACGCTTTGGCCGACCTGATCGTGGAGTTCGCGCGCGATCCGCCGACGATCTTCCTCTTGCGCCTGCGCGAGGCGGCGGAGCAGGTCGGCGCGCTCCGCTTCAGCGCGCTTGCGCGGGTCGATGTCGGCGATCACGCCCTGAACGGCGTCGCGCGTTTCGGGACCGATCAACGGTGCACGTCCGGTAGCCCGCAGCCAGTGCGTGCTCCCGTCGCGCCATGCCGCGCGGAACTCCACGTCGAGAAGAAGGCCCTCCTGCAAGCACCGCCGGGCGCCGTCCGCAACGACCGCGCGATCATCCGGATGGATGGCGGAGAGGAAATCCCGGTCCGGCCAACGCCACTCCGCGCCTTCGCGCGCGGTCGCGGGAAGATCGAGCATGGCGCGGCAGCGTTCCGAGCCGAGAACTTCGCCACGCTCCACCCGCCACCGCCATGTCCCGAGTTCGGCGGCCTCGATGGCCATGGTGCCGCGCTCCTCGCTGACCTTGAGGGCGATGGCGGATCGAAGCGCTTCGTCGTTGCGACGATGCGCGATGTCGCGCGCAGTCAGGATCGCCAGCCCCGCAGCGAGGGCCAGGCTGGCCAGGCCGCCGCCGACGAGCACGAATGTCGACCGCTTGACCGGCTGGTTCAGCAATTCGGTCGGAACTCCGAGGTGGACCGACCACCCGCCGGTGTGGGGCAGCGTGCGGTAGACGCTTTCCACCTCGACTCCCTCTAGCGTGCGACCAACATAAAAGCCTGCGGGCGCGCGCGCGATCGCTTCGCGCAAGACCGGACTACCCGGCCGGCCCAACTCAAATTCCTCGGCGATGGTGCGCGCAATGATGTTGCCGCTCTTGTCGACGATGGTGCCGACCCAGCCCGGCGGCGCCCCCGCATCCCTGAGGATCGAACTCACGGCGGTCGGCACAAGGCCAACCGTAAGGACGAACCGAAGCTGCCCGTCGCGCAGGACCGGGACGCGCAATGCGACAAAGCGCTTTCCCGAAATCGCGCCGACAGGGCCGATCCCGCCAATGACGGAGCGATGCGTCCGCAGCACCTGATCAAAGCTGTCCCGGTCGGCGGTTGCAGCCAAGGGACTTCCCAGAGGACGCAGAAGGTTGACGATCTGGTTGCCCTCGGGATCGACCAGTTCGATCGTCTCCCACAGGGGCCGCGCGGTGTTCAGCCGCGCAGCCTCCCGGTAGAACATCACGAGGTCGGGCTCATCGAGCGTGGCCGAGGCGGCAAGCGTCTCCGCCACGGCAACCTGGGTCGCAAGATCCGACGTCACCTGATCGGCAACGCGGTCGAGCGCGGCGGACGTCGCACGGCGGAATGCCGCCCGCGCCTCCTGGCCCGTGACATAGGCGACCGAGCCGGCGAACAGACAAACCGGAATGGCGGCGGCCAGAACCAGCAGAATCAATGGCCGCCGGGCTCCGCTCAGCCAAAAGCCCGGCCACCAGTGCCGAGAACGCATCGATCCCTTCTGTTTACCGCTCGAGGCCGCAGCCGCGGCTTTGCGGGAAGCGACAGGCATGACGTCGGATGGAGGCATAAGTCATCGAGCTGTCTGCACCGCCCTGGCGATTCTCCGAGGTCCATTCGGCAAATGCAACCTCGGATGGCCGGGCGGGCGTTGCAGACTTGCGGTCCAAGAGAGGAAACGCAACCGCAGCCCCCGTCAGGTTTTCCCTGACAAGACCACCGTCAAGCCCGACTGTAACCCGATTCCGCGCCGCTCGAATATGGCGGGAGCGCGCGGATTCGAGAATGGTTCGAATGGAGATTGCCCAATGCGAAAGGCAGCTTTCGGCGCCTGCCTGCTGAGCGGCGTTGCCGCAATCGCGCCAGGCTGGGCGCAGAACCTGCCGGGCTCGCAGCCGAATGCAGCAGCCGCCTCCCCATCGAGCACACAACACGATGGAAGGAGCCCGTCGACCGACGCTCGGCCACAGGCCTCGCTGGCGCCCGCCGCGCCGGCGCCTGCACCGAAGCAGCAGGTCTCCGTTGCCGCGTTGACAGATGGCGAGCTTACGGGCGCCAGCGGCGTCGATCTCGGCGACATCGCGCGCGTCGTCGAGAATCGCTCGGATCAAAAGGCCTACCTGGTGGTGAGCCGGGGCGGCTTCATGGGATTCCTCGACAAAGAATTCCTGGTGCCCGCGGACCGCGTCGCAATGCGTCGCGGGCGCATTGTCGCACCGCTGCTGACGGAAACCGATCTGCGCAGCCTGCCCGTCTATGGCAGGTCCGGCGATCAATATCGCGAACTCGAGGACAGCCAGACCATCACCATCGCCCAGCAGGACTAGCAGTCGCCGAGCTGCTGCCGAGCCTACCGGCTCGTCACACGGTAGCCGCATTCGCAAGCGGTATTGCGGGCACGAATATGGCCGGGCGGGGCCACAGCAGCGGGGGCATTTGTGATTCGTAACGGGAAACGAGTTGACGTTCTGGTCGGTATGGCCGCGTGTGCCGCGGTGGCGGTGGGTGCGGGCGGCGCAAGCCTGGCCCAGGCGCCGATGCCGCTGGCCCCGGCCAAGTCGAAGGCGCAGACCCCGGCGCCAGCCAAGCCCAAAGCGCAGCCGCGGGCCGCCGCAAGCGCGGCCAAGGCCCCTGCCGCCGCGAGCGCGGCCAAGGCCCCTGCCCCGGCTGCTCCGGCCCAACCGCCGGCGACGCAAGCGAACTTCGACCCCGGCACCGTGTTGGCCCTCAAGCCCGTCCAGCCTGAATGGACGAAGGTCTGCGGCCAGAACCCCGCGGACCGCACGGAGATCTGCTACACCACGCGCGACTTCGCATCCGAGAAGGGCCAGCAGCTCCTGGCGGTCGCCGTCTACGAGGCCAAGGGAGCCCAAGCCCAGCGTTTCGTTCGATTCGTCGTGCCCCATGGCCTGCTGGTGCAGCCGGGGCTTCGGGTCGCCGTCGATCAGGGCGAGCCGGTCATGGGCCGCTACGCGATATGCCTGCCGAACGGCTGCTTCGCAGAGTCCATGATCGATGAGGCCTTTGTCGAACATCTCAAGGCCGGCACGAACCTTAACGTCAGCGTGCGCGAGCAGACCGGCCGCACGATGACCTTCGCCACGCCGCTCGACAGCTTTGCCAAAGGCTTCGACGGGCCGGCCATCGACCCGCAGGTCCTGCAGGAGCAGCAGAAGAAGGTCGCGGAAGAGATGGAAAGGCGCCGCGAGGAGATGCGCCGGCGCCTGGCCGGCCAGGCAACTCCGAATGCGGACGGCGAGGCGGCGCCGACTGCGGCCAATGGCTCCGCACAGGCGGCCAGCACGAGCCCGGCGACGACCGCGGCCGTGCCGGCCGAGCCCCGCCGTCAGGTTAAGGCGTCCACGCTGACCGAGAAAGACCTGATTGGCGCCAACGGCGACGAACTCGGCGCGATCGCGCGCGTCGTCGAGAACAAGGACGAGAAGAAGCACTACGTCATCGTCAGCCGAGGCGGCATACTCGGCCTGTTCGAGCACGAATACGCCATCCCTCTCGAGCGCATCGCGTTCAAGAAGGACCAGATCGTCGCGCGCGACGTCACCGAGAAGCAGCTCGAGGCCATGGCCTTCACGGACGGCAGCAAATACCGAACCCTGGAGAGCAGCCAGGCGGTCGACATCATCGAGCTGCTCTGAACCGCAGCAGGATGCGCCGAAGCGCAGGGCCCTTCGGGTCACCCTGCTGCCGGCCCTGCGAAAGCCGTCCGAGCGTCACGGGCGCGGAGCGGTCGCGGAGAAGCTGCACACGATCCGATCGATCGCGTAGCCGCAGCGCCCGCCCTTCTCGGTGCGCATCCTGACGGCGGCGCGCAAGACTCCCTTGTGCTGGCGGCAGATTTCCTGCCCGAGATCGTCCTCGACGCTTCCCGAACGGCGCGCGCCCTGCCACGCGCAATTGCGGTAGTGCATGGCCCTGAGCTTCACCCCGACCATCCGCGCGATCCTGGTGTCGCAATCAGCCTCCGATTGGCCGATGCAGCCATAAAAGGTTTCGTTGATCGGGCCCTGCGCATAAGCGACCGTGGAGAGGACCGACGCGACCGCGATTGCCGTAAGTCTCATCATTCCCCCTGCCCCGCGACCGCGGACATGCCGTGTGACGCCATTGCGGCGACGGCCGGCAATGCCGGCCAACATTTTGGCGAATGTGGGGACGCCGCGCGCGCGATACTCCCTTCCCCGCACAGTGTTGCGAGATCGCAGACGAACAACCGGGTGAGCAGCACGAGTGGCAAGGCAAGCGCCGGGTGTCCGGCCGAGAGCCGATCCGGACGCGCGCTCAATGCGCCTCGTCCCAGTTGCCGGCGGCGCGGGCGTCGACGGCGAGCGGCACGCGCAGCTGCACGGCCGGGTGCGGCGCTTCTTCCATCACCTTGCGGATGACCGGAAGGCTCGCTTCGACCTGCTCGTCCGGCACTTCGAAGACGAGCTCGTCATGCACCTGCAGCAACATGCGCGCCGACAGGCCGGCACGGGCGAGGGCGCCTTCCATGCGCACCATGGCACGCCGGATGATGTCGGCGGCGGTGCCCTGGATCGGGGCATTGATCGCCTGGCGCTCGACGGCGGCGCGCTGCGAGGGATTCGACACCTTGATGTCCGGGTAATGGCAGACGCGCCCGAACAGCGTCGTGACGAAGCCGTTCTCGCGGCACGAGCGCTTGGTTTCCTCGATGTAGTCGCGGATGCCGGGGAAACGCTCGAAATACTGCTTGATGAAAGCGCCCGCCTCGCCGCGCTCGATGCCGAGCCGCTCGGCGAGGCCGAAGGCGGAGATGCCGTAGATGATGCCGAAATTGATCGTCTTGGCGTTGCGCCGCAGATCGGCGGTCACGTCGGACAGCGGCACGCCGAACATGGCGGAGGCGGTGGCGGCATGGATGTCGACGCCGTCGGCGAAAGCCTGGCGCAGCTGCGGGATGTCGGCGATATGCGCGAGCACGCGCAGCTCGATCTGGCTGTAGTCGGCCGAGATGATTTTCTGGCCCGGCCCGGCGACGAAGGCGGCGCGGATCTTGCGCCCCTCCTCGGTGCGGATCGGAATGTTCTGCAGGTTCGGGTCGGACGACGACAGCCGGCCCGTGGTCGTGGCGGCGAGCGAGTAGGATGTATGCACGCGCCCGGTCTGCGGATGCATGTAGCCTTGCAGCGCGTCGGTGTAGGTGGATTTGAGCTTGGCGAGCTGCCGCCATTCGAGAAGTTTCCTGGGCAGGTCGTGGCCAGCGGCGGCGAGCTCGTCGAGAATGTTGGCGCCGGTCGCCCACTGGCCCGTCGCAGTCTTGCGCGCGCCGGGCAGTCCCATCTTGCCGAACAGGATATCGCCGATCTGCTTAGGCGATCCCGGCGAGAATTTCTCGCCTGCCAGTTCGTGGATCTCATTCTCGAGCCGGGCCAGCGTTTGCGCGAAATGGCCGGACAGACGACTGAGGATCTGCCGATCGACGGCGATGCCGCGCATCTCCATGCGCGCGAGCACGTCGACCAGCGAACGCTCCAAGGTCTCGTAGACGGTGGTGCGGCGCTCGGAGACGAGGCGCGGCTTGAGCAAACGCCACAGGCGCAGCGTCACGTCGGCATCCTCCGCCGCGTAGCAGGTGGCGCGCTCGAGGGTGACCTTGTCGAAGGTGACGGCCGCCTTGCCCTTGCCGGCGACGTCGGAGAAGCGGATTGTGCGATGGCCGAGATGGCGTTGCGCAAGCTCGTCCATGCCGTGACCGGCAAGCCCGTAACGGCCCGCGTCGAGGACGTAGGAAATCAGCATGGTGTCGTCGAACGGCCGAACCTCGATGCCGTGCCGGCTCAGCACCACCCAGTCGAACTTGACGTTGTGACCGACCTTGAGCACCGCCGGATCCTCGAGCAGCGGCTTGATGCGCTGCAGCGCGCTGTCGGCATTGAGCTGATCGGCGACACGCCCGCCGCCGAACAGGTCCATCTCGCTGCCATGCAGCAGCGGCACGTAGCATGCCTCGCCCGGCGCCAGCGCGAACGAGAAGCCGACGAGCTCGGCGCTGTTCGGGTCGAGGGAATTGGTCTCCGTGTCGAAGGCGACGGTGCCGGTCTCGCGGGCCCGGGCGATCCAGCGATCAAGCTCGGCAAGCGAGCGCACACAATGATAGGCGTCGGTGTCGAACTTGAGCGACAGCACCTCCGCCGCGCGCCTTTCCGCAAGCGCCGCCGGCACGAGAGGCTCGACCCCGTCTGGCAAAGAAGAAGGCTGGGACGGAGACATTGGAGCGGATGCATCGGCGCGATCGCGAGCCCCCGCCTCCGGCCTCGCATCCGATGCAGGAGAGAGCCGCGTTGCGCTCTCGCTCGAGGCATCGCCTTCTTGCGGCCTCACGCCCGAGGCGAGACGCGGGTCGGGCTCGATTTCACCGGCGTCGACGTCGTAGGCCTCGGCGACGCGCTTGACGAGCTGATTCAGCTCGGCCGCCTTGAAGAAGGCGATGAGACGCTTCGCATCGATGCTGTCGAGGGCCAGGTCCTCGGTCGGCACGCTCAGCGTCGCGTCGCATTCCAGCGTCACGAGCCTTTTCGAGATGCGTGCCTGCTCGTCGTTGTCGAGCACCTTCCGGGCGGTGACGCCGATCACGCGCGAAAGGTTGCGGGCGCGCACGAGCGTGCGGCAGAATGCGAGATCGCATCCGAGGCGCTCGAGCGTCTCGGCGTCGGCGGTCGGCTTGCCCTTCTTGTCGAGCGGCAGGTCGGTGACGTTGAACTTGCCCGCAAGGATCGCGGCGATCTGCGCGCCGGAGCTGATCTTGACAGGCTCGCCGGCGAGCACATCCAGCTCCTTCTGCAGCACGGCCAGACGTTCCTGCAGAACGGCGTCCAGCCCTTCCGGACTGTCCTTGAAGGCCAGAATGGCCTCGAGCGAGCCGAGCTCGCCGATCAGGGTCGCGGCGGCCTTCGGGCCGATGCCCGGCACGCCCGGCACATTGTCGGTGGCGTCCCCGATGAGCGCCTGCACGTCGGGCACCTGCTCCGGAGGCACGCCGAATTTTTCCACCACCCCGTTGCGATCGAGCTTTCGTTCGGGCCGGTAGCCGGGCTTGCCCCTGAGCCCCGATTCCGGATCGTAGAAGGTGACGCCGGGCCGCACGAGCTGCATCAGGTCCTTGTCGGCGGACACGATCAGCACCTCGGCCCCGGCTTCGGCGGCGCGGCAGGCATAGGTGGCGATCAGATCGTCGGCTTCGAGCCCGTCCTGCTCGACCGGGATCAGCCCGAACGCCTTGACGGCTTCGCGGGTCAGCGAGAATTGCGGGATCAGATCTGACGGGGGCTCGGCGCGGTTCGCCTTGTAGTCGGCATAGATGTCCTTGCGAAAGGTCTCCTCGGTCGCGTCGAAGATGATGCCGAGATGCGTCGGCCGCACGCCGGCGGCGCCTTCGCGGATGAACTGGAACAGTTTTGTCGAGAACAGGCGCACGGCCCCGGTCGGCAGCCCGTCGGACGGGCGCACGTTGTATTTCCGGTCCTGGTTCATGGACTGGAAATAGGCGCGGAAGAGGAACGAGTTGCCGTCGACCAAAAAGACCTGGTCACCGGCCCTGAGCGGACGAGAATGGGAAGTCATGGGAACGGATTAGCGGAACGGAGCAGGGCAGGCCATCGCCCTGGAGGGTGATATAAGCGCGCGCGGTTCCGTTTCCTATCTCCCGGTCGCCATGGGAGAGGCCAGCTATTCCGCCGGCTGGACCTGGACGCGCTGCGGCGCGAGGCGGAAGGCGGCCGGCCGTCTGAACAGGAACGAGGCCGGCGTGTCGCGCACGAGCCGCTCCAGGATCAGCGGCGTGATCAAGGCGACGATCGTGACGATCAGCGAGATCACGCCGACATCCTCGATGATGCCGAGCTTTAGGAGGATGATGCGCGTCGCCGCCATCGGCAGCAGGAAGGCCAGATAGATGGTCAGCGTCTGGAAGCCGGCGTAGCGCAGCGGGGCGCACAGAGGCGTCGGGACGAGGAGCACGGCCGTGACCACGGTCGCCATGGCGCCCGCCATGCCCAGGACGAGGCTGATGAAGGGCAGGCTTGCCAGCGTCGGGAAGTCGGGCATGCCGGTTGCCGTCAGGGCGAAATAGCCGTTCACCGGGAACCACGCGGCGAGCGCAGCCAAAGCCTGCCAGCGGTGCGCGGCAACCCAGTCCGCCAGCCGAAACACATGCGGGGCGAGAAGGTAGCCGGTGACAAAGTAGACCCAGCGATTGCAGAACTCGTTGAAGATGTACCACGATGTCTCGATGGGCAGGATCTCGAGCAGCGCGGCGCCGCCGAGCAGAAGAAAAGGCGGCGCCCGGCGCAGCAGCTTGGTCACCACCGAGAACACGGCAAGAAGGTAGATGAACCACAGGATCGAGAACGGCTCGACAAGCGAGAAAGCCAGGTGCTCGAAGAAGCCGCCGACAGTGCCGCCCGAGACCTGCTGGAACTTCACCACCGAATAAATGAGAAGCCAGAGCAGGTAGAAATAAGCAAAATGGGCGACGCGCCGGTCGCCGTAGCGGCGCCAGTCACGGTCGATGACGCGCGACAGGAAAAGGCCCGAGATCAGGAAGAATTCCGGCATGCGGAAAGGCCGGGTGAAGGCGACGACGTAATGCATGAAGCCTTCGCGGCCGACGGCGTCGCCGACCCCGAGGGTCGCGTGCGTGGCCACCACGAAAACGATGCACATGCCTTTGGCGAGGTCGATCCAGGCCACCCGGCCTTCGTCGCTGTCCCCGCTCAGGGTCGCAGATTGCACCTGTGTCATCGTCAGCCGCCCTTTGGCTCATGCGTCAGCCCGGCACGCTTGCGCGCCAAATTGGGGCAAGGACGCCAGCCTCTTGCCTTCGTGACGCAAAGACAAGGCCATGCGCCTGGCGGGCGGCGCTTCTGGCGGGTTTGTGAACGGACGGGACCTGCCGGTGCCCCCTTCCTGCCGGCATCCTATCCCGTTGTTTGGGTTAATATCGCAACGGGCCCCGCGGCGGCCTCGGGCCATGCAACGAAGGCCGGGCCTGGCGGTTTATAGGCCTGGGTGATCAATGCGTCGCTACGTCTGGTTTCTGTTCAGGCGCCGGTATCTGCCGGTCTATACCCTGCTGGCAGCCCTTCTGGCCGGCGCGGCATTCTATTACTTTGCCGGCCCGGCAAAGCTGACAGCCGCCGTCGGGCCGGCGGGCAGCGTCGAGGCGCGCCTTGTCGAAGCCTATGCAACGACGCTCGAGCAGCAGCGCGCCAAGATCCGCCTGCGCGTCGTTCCCGCGGAGGATCTCAAAGCCAGCGCTGAAGCCCTGGAGCGCAACGCCGTTGACTTCGCAGTGGTCCGTTCCGACGTCCGGCTGCCGGTCAGCGGCCTGTCGGTGGCGATCCTGCGGGAAGACGCGGCGGTGATCGCCGCCCCGCAGGCGAGCAAGATCGAGGACGTGCCCGGCCTCGCCAAGAAGCGGCTCGGCGTAATCGCGAGGCATCCCGCCGACCGGGCATTGCTTGAAGCGATCCTCGGTCATTATGACCTCGCGCCTCCGGCGATCATGATCGTGCCGATCGAGGAAAGCGAAATCGCCGCGGCGCTGACGACCAAGAAGATTGATGCGATCGCGTTCGTGGCGCCGCCGACCAGCGCAGCGGCGCAGAACCTGATCGCCGCCGTCGCCAACGCGGCCGGCGGCAAGATGAACGTGATCCCGGTCGCCGACGCGGAGGCGCTGGCGCAGCGGTCGCCGACGCTGACGGTCGTCGACATTCCCGCGGGCGCATTCAAGGGTCGTCCGAAACAGCCCGAGGAAGACATCAAGACGGTCGGCGTGTCATACCGGCTCATGGCCCGGTCGGACCTCGACCGCATCACCGTCGCCGAGGCCACCCAGTATCTCTTCCAGTATCGCCCGCGCCTGGCGGTCATGACGCCCGCCGCCAACGACATCAAGGCGCTCGATACGGACACAGCGACGGGCGCGGCCTTGCCGATCCATCCCGGCGCTATCGACTATTTCGCGCGCGAGCAGCTGACCTTCATGGAACGCTACGGCGACTGGCTGTGGCTTGCGCTGTTCTCGATGGGCGGCGTCAGCTCAGCGGCCGCCTGGGTGGCGCAGCATTTCGTGCGCAAGCGCCGCGAGCTGATCGACGTGCTTCTCGACCGCCTCCTGAAGATTCTTGGAGACGCGCGCAACGCGACCACGGTCAAGGACCTCGACGACCTGGCGCTCGAGCTCGACCGGCTCGTCATCATGGCGGTCAAGTATGGACGCAACCGCACCACCAATGCACGCTCGATGAGTGCGCTGATCCTCGGCATCGACAGCGCGCGGGCGGCGATTTCCGACCGTCGCCGCGACATGCTCGACCACGCAACAGGGGCCGCCGAGGCGAGCTCGCAAGAGCCTCCCGCGCTCGCCAGAACGGCGCAGACGAGCCGGCACAAATAGAGCCGAAGCCGTTTCCGACTGCGTGAATCGGCTCTGGGCGGGATCGCTTCATATTGGATCGATTCCGCTCCAGCATCTTCGTTCCGTCGCAGGACCTTACGGCGAACCGATTCCACCTCGCCTGGCCACGCTCCAGCTTTCGAAGCTCGCATTTGCTTCGGCGAGCTGGACCCGCTTCGCACGCATGATCACGGATCAGGTCATGCCTCAGCCGCTCTCCACCTGGCCCTGGCGCTGCAGCTGCAGGGCGACGAACCAGCACAGGGATGCCCAGGCCGCGCCGATGCACCAGCCGGCGAGCACGTCGCTCGGCCAATGCACGCCGAGATACACGCGGCTGATGCCGACGAGCACCGTCAGGATCACCGCAAGCCCGATGAGAAATGCCTTCACCCGCCGCTGAGGCTGCACGCGGGCGAGCAGCGCGCCGAGCGTCAGATACGTGACGGCGGACAGCATGGCGTGGCCGCTCGGGAAGCTGGCGGTATAGACCCGCGCGGCATGCGGTACGAGGTCGGGCCGCGGCCGGCTGAAGCCGAACTTGAGCAGCGTCGAGAGCAGCATGCCGCCGCCGATCGCCGCGATGACGAGCAGCGCCGCATGCCGTTTCCGGGTCATGACGAGGTAGGCGAGCGTGGCGAGCGTCACGAAGGTCAGCACTCCGTGACCGCCGAGCGCGGTGAAATCCCGCCCCACCTCCTCGAGCCAGGGAGGGCCAACCGGGTCGGCAAGGTCGTTGGGATTACGCAGGGCGAGCAGGATCGTGCGGTCGAAGGTGACGGTGTCGCCTTCGAGGACTTCGCTGGCGAGGTTGACGAAGGCCCAGAGAAAAAAGCTCAGCGCTGAGAGCGAAAGCAACGGCGCCGCTTCGTTGAGACGCAAACGTAGCCACAGCCGCTTGCCGCGCTCGAAGGCGGGCCTGGTCCAGGTCAAGGAGGTCATGCGCGGGATCCCAATTCACCGCGCCAGCTCTAGAACAGGATCGCTCGCGATTGAAGCGGTCCTGTTTTCGTTCCGCATGATCCTGGATGGAGCGAGGACAGCTCACGGGCGGCGCACCGTCGCCGCTTCGCCGCATCGTGGGCCAGCTATGAGCTTCTCCGGTTCAGACCGTCACTCGGTAACGCTGTCCCGTCGAGGCGCATCACCGGCGGCCCCGGCATGTTGCGTGAGATCGAGACGCGCGAGCACCGCGTCGGTGATGCGCGCGCATCGCGCCCCGAGGAACGGAAACGTATCCTTCAGGGCGACCGCCAGCCGCTCGTCGAGGGCCTCACGAAGCAGCCTGCGAGCGCGATGCAGGCGCGTCTTGACGGTCTCGGGGCGGATGCCGAGGTGGCCCGCAGTTTCGTCGATGCTGAGCTCTTCGATGTCACGCATCACGAAGACGAGGCGGAACGCATCCGGCAATTCATCGACGGCGCTCTCGAGCAGGCGCCGCACCTCGGCGCGCGCAGCGGCGGTTTCGGGATCAGGAACGGAACTCACGCCAGGGAACATGATCACGCGCGCCTCTTCGGTCTGCATCTCGCGGTCGAGCACATCGAGTTCTTCCGTCGGCCGCTGCCGGCGGACGCGGCCCAAGGCCTCGTTGAGCACGATCCGCGTCAGCCAGGTGCTCAAGCTTGCGTCGCCGCGAAACGTGCCGAGCGCCGCGAAGGCGCGCACATAGGCTTCCTGCAGCACGTCCTCGGCCTCGACGTCGTCGCGCATGATGCTGCGCGCGGCGCGGTAGAGGCGCCGGTTGTAGCGCTGCATGATGACGGCGAAGGCCGCTCCCTCGCCGCTCCGCGCCAGGGCGACAAGGTCGGCGTCGGTCCGTGCCGACAGCTCGCGGCGATCAGTCCTGACAGGCTCCATGCTCATTCCTTACCCTTTCGTGCCAGGCGCGCCCAGCCCGCCGACGGCGGCGAGGAATTCGTGGCGCGTGGCCGGATCGTCGCGGAATGCGCCGAGCATGCGGCTCGTCACCATCAGGGATCCGTGCTTGCGCACGCCACGCGTCGACATGCAGGCGTGCCGCCCCTGAACGATGACAGCGACGCCGCGCGGCTCGAGAATCGCGGCGATCGTATCGGCGATCTGCGCCGTGAGCCGCTCCTGGATCTGCAGCCGGCGCGAAAAGGCCTCGACCACGCGCGCCAGCTTGGATATGCCGACGACCCGGCTGCGCGGCAGGTAGCCGACATGGACCGTGCCCTCGATCGCCGCCATGTGATGCTCGCAGCACGACTGGAACGGGATGTCGCGCAGGATCACCATCTCGTCATAGCCGCCGACCTCCTCGAAGGTGCGCTTGAGCATCTCGGCGGGATCGTGCCCGTAGCCTTCGAACCATTCTTCATAGGCCCGCACCACCCGTGCCGGCGTGTCGAGCAGCCCCTCCCGGCGCGGATTCTCGCCGGCCCAGCGCAACAGGGTCCGCACCGCCTGCTCTGCCTCGTCGCGGCTCGGGCGGTCGTCGGCTTCGGCCTCAGGTGGTAAATAAAGGGTTTCAAGTGTTCCGTGCACGTGCATCTCCGATGGCCGTGAGCGGCCCCGTCCGGTTGGATGGCGCACCGGCAAAAAGGTTCCCGGCGCGGAACCTCCGCCGGCCGTCGCTCATCCAACCGCTGACGCGGGCCGCGTGGCGCCGCATAGAGGAGGGCTGAGGATGGCTTCGCATCAAGACGCGCCCGCGGGTCCGGACCTGACGAAAGGCATCGCCACGGCCGATCTCAAGGACGGCGGCATGATCCAGGGACATGTCGGCGATGCGGCCGTGCTCGTGGCGCGCCGTGGCGTCGAGATCTTCGCGATCGGCGGCAAGTGCACCCATTACGGCGGGCCGCTCGGAGAGGGGCTCATGGTCGGCGACACCGTGCGCTGCCCGTGGCATCACGCCTGTTTCAGCCTGCGCACCGGCGAGGCGGTCGCGGCGCCCGCCTTCGACCCGGTCGAGCGCTGGCAGGTCGAGCAGCGCGATGGCCGCATCGTCGTGGCCGGGAAAATCGAGGCCGCCAGGCCCGAGAATCCCGGCACAGGCGGCGAGCAGCCGAAGCGCATCGTGATCGTCGGAGGCGGGGCAGCCGGCTTCGCCGCCGCCGAGATGCTGCGGCGCCGCGGTTTCGACGGCGAGCTGACCATGCTCAGCGACGACGACGCGCCGCCATGCGACCGGCCCAATCTCTCCAAGGATTTCCTCGCCGGCCAGGCGCCGGAGGAATGGGTGCCGCTGAGGGGACCGGACTTCTACCGCGACAACCGCATCGAGCTGGTCCTCAACACCGCCGTGGAGCGCCTCGACGTGACGGGCCGGGCCGCCATCGCAGGCGGGCGTTCGTTCCCGTTCGACCGTCTTCTCCTGGCAACCGGGGCCGAGCCGGTGCGGCTCTCTATTCCCGGCGCGGACCAGCCGCACGTGTTCACGCTGCGCTCGCTTGCCGATTGCCGCGCCATCATCGCCCGCGCCGGGCAGGCCAGACGGGCGGTCGTGCTCGGCGCAAGCTTCATCGGCCTCGAGGTCGCCGCGTCGCTGCGGGCGCGCGGCCTCGAGGTGCATGTGGTGGCGCCCGATCAGCGCCCGATGGCGAAGGTGCTCGGGCCCGAGCTCGGCGATTTCGTACGCAAGCTGCACGAAGCCCATGGCGTGCGGTTTCATCTGCAGACGACTGCGGACGGGATCGAGGGCGCGCGCGTCAAGCTCAAGAGCGGCGAGGCGCTCGAGGCGGACCTCGTCGTGGCCGGGATCGGCGTCAGGCCCCGGACCGCGCTTGCCGAGCAGGCGGGGCTGAAAACCGATCGTGGCGTCGTCGTCGACGAATACCTGCGGACCAGCGCGCCAGACATCTTCGCGGCGGGTGACATCGCCCGCTGGCCCGACCCGCATAGCGGCGAGGCCATCCGCGTCGAGCACTGGGTGGTCGCCGAGCGCCAGGGGCAGACCGCTGCCGCCAACATGCTCGGACTGGGCGAGCGGCACATGGCGGTGCCGTTCTTCTGGAGCCAGCACTACGACGCGCCGATCAACTATGTCGGACATGCGGAGCGATGGGACGCCATTGAGGTCGACGGCGACATCGATCGCCGCGATTGCCTCGTGTGCTACAAGCGCGGCGGCAAGGTTCTGGCGATCGCCGCGATCGGGCGCGACGTCGAGGCGCTGCGCTGCGAGGCGGCGATGGAGCGGGCCGCATAGGCGATCAACCCCTGCAAGAGGCCGTTTTCAAGCGGCCAAGCCACTGCCGTGACTTCGAAAAACTCTTCGTTAACGCTTGCGCGCCGGCGCCGCATGCCACGTTATTGCACAGCGTTCAGAAATAGGATATGTTCCTGAACGCTGTTCAATAACGAGGTGACCATGGGCCGACCGACGAAGCACACCCGCGACGATGTGGTGCGCATGGTGGTCGATGCGGCCGAGAAGCTGGCGCGCAAGAAGGGGCTGCGCGGTCTGAGCCTGCGCAAGATCGCCGGCGAGGTCGGCTACGCGCCGGGCTCGCTCTATCACCTGATCGGCGACCTCGACGCGATCATCCTGCATCTCAACGCGCGCACCCTGGCGCGCCTGTCGAGCTTCCTGAAGACGCGCATCGACGCGAGCAGGCCGGCCGCCGACAATGCCTTCGCGATCGCCGACGGCTACCTTGATTTTGTCATGGCCGAGCCGCGGCTGTGGGGGCTCATCCTCGAGCACACCCTGCCGGCCGGAACGAAGACGCCCGCCTGGTACGGCCAGACCCTCGCCTCGACGACCGGGCTCGTCGACGAGGTCCTGCGGCCCCTGATCAGCGACGACGAGGAGCGCCAGTTCGCGGTCGTCAGCCTCTGGGCCGCGCTGCACGGCATCGCTTCGCTCGCAACCTCGGGAAAGCTCACCGCCGTTCACGACAGCGCCCCGCATGTGATGGCGCGCCAGTTGATCGCCCGGTTCCTGGACGTGCCGGCGCCGAAGGCGGCGCCCGGCAAAGCCGCCAGACCGAAACACGCGCAAGCCGCCGCCCGCTGACACCGGCACATGGAGAGAAGGATGAGATCGTCGACCCCGCTCACCCTGTTGCGCACCGCGCGTTTCGCGCCGCTGTTCTGGACGCAGTTCCTCGGCGGCTTCAACGACAACGTCTTCAAGCAGGCCATGACGCTGCTCGTGGCCTACCATCTCGGTGCGAGATCCGGCCTCGATCCGGCGGCGCTGACCGCGCTCGCGGGCGCAACCTTCGTGGCGCCCTTCATCCTGTTCTCGGCCCTCGCCGGCAGGCTCGCCGACGTGATGGACAAATCCGTCCTCGCCCGACGCCTCAAGATCATGGAGATCGGCCTGATGGCGCTCGCCGCCGTCGCCCTCGTCAGCCAGAGTCTCGCCGGCCTGTTTGCGGTGCTGTTCCTGCTCGGGCTCCAGGCCACGCTGTTCGGGCCGGTCAAATACAGCCTGCTGCCGGCGCATCTGCGCGACGACGAACTCGTCCTCGGCAACGCCCTGATCGAAGGCGCCACCTTCATCGCCATCCTGATCGGCAGCATCCTCGGCGGCTCGCTGATCGGCGTCGACGGCGCCCTGCCCTATGTGGCGTTCGGCCTCGTCGCCATCGCCGGCATTGGCTACGCCGCCGCGCGCAAAATCCCGCCGGCACCGTCGCCCAATCCCGATCAGCCGGTCTCGCTCAACCTCGTCTCCGACACGGCGTCCATGCTGCGCGAGGCGCGCGCCCGGCGTCCGCTGTGGCTGTGCATCCTCGGCATCTCGTGGTTCTGGACCTTCGGCGCGACGCTGCTCGCGCTCGTGCCGCCGCTCACGCGCGACGTGCTCGGCGGATCGGAGAGCCTCGTCAGCTTCTTCCTCGCCGTGTTCTCGGTCGGCATCGCCGTGGGATCGCTCGCCTGCTCGCGCACGCTGCGCGGCGAGATCACCGCCGTGCCGGTGCCGTTCGCCGCGCTCGCCATGTCTGCGGTGCTGATGGCCTTCGCCGCGCTCGTCGCGGCGATGCCGGCGCCAGCGGGCACGCAGCTGAGCCTCTCCGCGGTGCTCGCCAGTCCAGGCAGCCTCTCGCTGGCCGGCGCCCTCTTCGTGCTCGCCGCAACCTCCGGCTTCTATGCGGTGCCGCTCTACGCGATTCTGCAGCACGACGCGCCAGTGGACATGAAGGCGCGCATGATCGGCGCCAACAACGTGGTCAATGCGGTCATGATGGTGGCCGGCGCCGCGGTGCTCGCGCTGCTGTCGAGCTGGCTCGGGCTTTCCGTCGCGGTGATCGCGGTCCTGCTCGCCCTCGCCAATCTGGTCGCGGCCTATATCACGCTGCGGCTGCTCTCACGCCTCGTTCTCAAGGCCGTCGCCCGCGCCATCCTGAAATTCGTCTACCGCGTGGAGACGAGAGGCATGGAAAATTTTGGTCACGCCGGATCACGCCAGATCGTGGTCGCCAATCACCAGTCCTTTCTCGACGGGCTGGTGCTCGCCGCCTTCATGCCGGGCGACCCGGTCTTCGCCGTCAACACGGAAATCGCCAAACGGTGGTGGGCACGCCCGCTCCTGAGCCTCGTCGATTTCGCGGCCCTCGATCCGACCAAGCCGATGGCGCTGAAATCGCTCGCGCATGCGGTCGAGAAGGGCCGCCCGGTCGTGATCTTCCCGGAAGGCCGGCTGACGGTCACCGGATCGCTCATGAAGGTCTATGACGGACCCGCCATGGTGGCGGACAGGACCGGCGCCGACCTGATCGCCGTGCGGCTTGACGGCACGCAGCATACCCCGTTCACGCGGCTCAAGGGACGCGTCGCCAAGCGCCTGGCGCCGCAGATCCGCATCACGGCAATGCCGCCGCGCCGCCTCGACGTCGACCCGTCGCTCAGGGGGCGCTTGCGCCGCAAGGCGGCCGGCCAGGCGCTCTACGAACTGATGTCGGAGACGCTGTTCGCGACGACCGATATCGACGAGACGCTGTTCCGCTCGCTGATCAAGGCCGCGCGCCTCAACGGGCTGCGCCGCGCTATCGTCGAGGACGTCGACTTCTCGCCGCTCAGCTATGCGCGCGTGCTCACCGGCGCCTTCGTGCTCGGCGACAAACTGAAGCCGCTGACGCGCGAAGGCGAGGCGGTCGGCGTGCTGCTGCCCAATTCCGCCGGCGCCGTGGTGACCTTCTTCGCGCTGCAGGCGATCGGGCGCGTTCCGGCCATGCTCAACGTGTCCTCGGGCGCCCGGCGCATGATCTCGGCATGCCACACGGCGAAGGTGCGCACCGTGCTGTGCTCGCGCCGCTTCGTCGAGCGCGGCAAGCTGCAGGGCATGCTCGCCGAGGTGGAGGGAGCGGTCCAGGTCGTCTATCTCGAGGACGTCAAGGCTCAGGTCGGTCGGCTCGACAAGATGTCCGGGCTTGTGCGCGCGCTCGCCGCCGGGGCGTTCTACCGCGAAAGCGACCCGAACGCGCCCGCCGTGATCATGTTCACGTCCGGCTCGGAGGGCGCGCCCAAGGGCGTCGTCCTGTCGCACCGGAACATCAACGCCAACCGGCACCAGGTCGGCGCGCGTATCGCCTTCAATGCGCAGGACATCGTCTTCAACGCGCTGCCGATGTTCCACTCCTTCGGGCTGACCGTCGGCACGCTGCTGCCGATCCTCGCCGGGATCAGGACCTTCCTCTATCCCTCGCCACTGCACTACCGCATCGTGCCCGAGCTGGTTTACCAGACCAACGCGACGGTGTTCTTCGGCACCGACACGTTCCTGCGCGGCTACGCCAGGATGGCGAACCCGTACGACTTCCATTCCGTGCGCATCGTCGGTGCCGGCGCGGAGCGCGTGTCCGAGGAGACCCGGCGGCTGTGGAACGACCAGTTCGGCATCCGCATCCTCGAAGGCTACGGCGCGACCGAGACCGCGCCGGTGGTCGCGTTCAACACGCCGATGCATTTTCGCGCGGGCACGGTCGGACGCTTCATGCCGGCGGTCGCACACCGCCTCGAACCGGTGCCCGGCATCACTGAGGGCGGCCGCCTGAGCGTGAAAGGACCAAACGTGATGCTCGGCTACCTGCTCGAGTCGGCGCCCGGCGAGATCCGCCCCGTCGCGGACGGCTGGTACGACACAGGCGACATCGTGAGCGTCGATGCGGACGGCTACGTGCGCATCCAGGGTCGCGCCAAGCGCTTCGCCAAGATCGCCGGCGAGATGGTGTCGCTCGGCGCCGTCGAGGGGCTCGCCGCCGAAGCGTCGCCCGGCTTCCGGCACGCCGCCGTCTCGCGCCCCGACCCGCGCAAGGGCGAGCAGGTCGTGCTCGTGACGGAGGATCCCGGCCTCACGCGCCAGCGCTATCTCGACACCGCCGCCAAAGGCACGCCGGAGATCATGGTGCCGCGCGAGGTCGTCTATGTCGAGAAGCTGCCGGTCCTCGGCACCGGCAAGACCGATTACCCGGCGATCGAGGAGCTCGTCCGCAAGCCGGTCCAGGAGGTCGCCTGAGCAGCAACCTGTTCACCATGAGTCGAGGCTCCGGCTGCGCAAGCCGACCTGCCGTGTGACGCCACGGCGCGATGAACACCTTGTTCACGCGGCCGCCCTAACCTGGTCAGGACGGGACAAGACGTCGTGCATGAGTGAAACCAAATCTTAAGGTCGTTCGGGGCGCCCTGGTCCTCGTCGGGCTGAGTGTTCCGGGTGCCAGTTGGTCGGTGCCCGCGTCCGCACCCGCATCCTGCCTGCAGGAGATCCCGGTCGTGTCGCCCGGGCACGAGGGTGCGGGGCGGCGCAGCGATGTTGTCCCCGACCAGCTCAAAGGCGCGGCATCGGCCCTTTATCCGATCGTTCACGCACGCGCTTCCGAGCCGGGGGCTAACGGCGCCCGCGGAAGCCGCACGCCCGTGTGGGGCCTCGGCGCGCGGGAGCTGACCGGGCCGCACGACACAGGTTTTGTTCTCAACACCGATCCCCGCGGCGGCTTCGCCGCGGATGACGCCGGCAATCTGCTGATCGTCGGCGGGCGCTACACGAGCGAGCCGGGCGGCATCGGCCTGCTCGGCTCGTCGCAGTACTGGCAGAGCCGGCTGTTCGCCCAGATCAACGGAGCTGCGCCGGAGCCGCTCGTGGCGACCTTGCAGGAGGCGCTCGACTTCCCTCAGGCGGTGTTCTGGAGCCGCATCCTGGACGGGTTCGTGGTCTCCTCGCAGCGCGGCGGTCCCGTGATCGAATCCCGCACGAGCCTCTTGCGTCGCAGCGGCGAGGTGAAACCGCTTCGGCCGCAACGCGGAGCGTCGCTGGCCGAGGACCTTCCCCGTCTCGGAGTGGTTGCCCTTCTCGACGCCGGCACCCTCGCCTTCGCCGACCGCGACGGACAGGTCGCCGACGTCGTGCGCCTCACGCCGGGCGACGATCACCACGGGTGGGATGAGCTTTACGAGACGCGCGACGGAGGCTGGCTCTATCTGAAGGGCGAGCAACACGATCACGCCGTCCATGTCGAAAAGGCGGATGGCGCGTGGCGCGCCACGCGCATCGTGCGCATCGTCGAGGACGACGGGCGCCTCGGCGGATTCATGCGCACGCTGGTCGGGCTCGGAGATGGGCCGATCGCGCGCGCCGGCCATGCCGAGATCGTGCGCGCCGGAACCTGCCGGCGCATCAGCACGGCGATCCAGCGCATGATCTTCTGCAATGCCGCCGACGGCGTGATGCGCGAGATGCGCGCCGGCGAGATCGTCGACATCGAAGGTCAGGGCACGCGCCTGACCGAATTCCTGGGCGACGCCGACCAGTTCGGGGTCGCGCTGTTCCGCGACTGGGCCGGCCGCGTTTACGCCTACGACGGCGTGCGCCTGCATGCCGTCGCGGGGTCCACGATCGGCGTGCGCGGAGTCGTGCAGGGCGTGAAGCGCAGCGGGCGCACGTTCGTCTCGACCTCCGGCGGCGTGTTCGAGCTGAAGGGCAGCGCGCCCGACGGGCTGGAGATCGTGCGGCTCGAGGCGCCGCAAGGCCGCGAGCCGCTCGCCATCCGCTTCGTCGAAGCGGCAGGCGGCACATTCGCGTTCCTGCGCGACGGCATCTACCTCGTGCGCGATGAGCGGCTGGAGCGCCGCTGGATCGCACGCGAGCCCATCGCCATCACCGGCGAGACCATCCCGACCGAGGTGCCGGGCTGGGGCGGAACGCTGTTCGCCACCGAGGCGCAGGACGGCAGCCACCGCTTCCACCTTCTGGCATCGTGCCCGCTGGCGAGCCCGTGACGGCGAGCCGATCAGGGCGCGCGCTTACGCACGGGCGCGGCCGGCGAACACGAAGGCGCTGACGCCGAGGCGCCGGCGCACCAGAACATACAGCCACGCGTTGCCGCTGAGCATGGCCGTGTAGGTGGCGATGGCGGCGCCCATGATGCCGAAGCGCGGGATGAGCAGAAGGTTCAGGACGACGTTGGCGAGGGCGGCGACCGCGTAGACGCGGATCGTGTCGCGATGATGGCCCGTGACGTTGAGGAGGTGCTCCGCAGGCGCGGTGGCCGAGCGCAGCACGAGGCCGGCGAGCACGACCAGCATGGTCGGATAGCCGCCTTCGAAATCAGGGCCGAACAGCGACATCGCGAAAGGGCCGAGCAGCGCCAGCGCGATGGCCGCGAGCAGCGAGGGCCAGAACGTCATCTGGATCACGCCGGTGACGAATTTCTGCAGCTCGCCGCGCGTGCCCGTCGCGTGGATCTGCGCGAATCTCGGCACGGCCAGGGCGATCATCGAGAACGACACGAAGGCGACCAGGCCGCCGGTGCGGATGGCGGCGTAATAGACGGCGACGCTGTGCGGATCGAGCAGCCGCCCGATCATCAGGACATCGGTGTTGTCGAGCAGCATGCGGAAGCCGTCGATCACCAGGAAGCCGAGCGAGACGGACAGCCAGTGCTGCGTATGATGGCGCGCGCTTGCCGCCGTCACCCGCTCGCGGATGCGCCGGTGCAGAACGACTCCCTGGCCGAGCGCGGCGACGGCGCAGGCGCCGAAGAAGCCCCATAGCGCGGCAACCGCGTCCGGCGGCCGCACCAGGAGCAGCCCGCCGACGAACAGGATGAGCAGCACGGGGCGGGCAATGTAGCCAGGGACATAGGCGAGATGCATCCAGCCAAAGGCGCGGGCGGTCACCTCCCCCTGGCTGAGCAGCGTCCACACGGGAACGCATAGAAGGCCGACGAGCAAAGGCGCGAAATAGTACGGCTCGATCATGCCGCGCAACGCGACGACGAGGCCGGCGCCAAGCAGCGCACCGATGAGGCTGATGGCGAACACGATGGCGTAGCTGCGCGCCAGGAAGCCGCTCAGCCGCCGCCATTTCTGCCGCGCCGCGTATTGCGGGATGAAACGCAACGCCGACGAATTGAACCCGGCGGACAGGGCGAGGCCGGCGAGGGTGATGATGACGGAGACGTAGGCGTAGATGCCGAAGTCGAAGGCGCCGAGCCATCGGGCGAGGCAGATCATCGACGCGTAAGTCAGCCCGGCGCCGGCCACGCGGATGAGAAAGACAAGGGTCGCGCTTTTGACGACGACAAACAGGTTGTCATGCGTGACGAGCCGAAGCGCCCGGTCCCGGATGGCCGCGGTGCGCGAGCTCAGGCCGGCGGCGAATGGAGTCATCGGGAGGGCTCACCAGGCCGGACGGACGTCATCCGGGCGCGTGCCGAGCGGCGTCGCACGCAGCGGAAGGCAGTCTGGGCGGCAAGCGTTGTCAAAGCCCTAACATGCGCTCGGGCGAAATCCGGCCGAGGAACAGGTCCGCGAGCGCGATCAGGTTTCCGAGGAGACGGCCGCGGTGGTCGATGAGCGGCTCGGGGAGGACCGAGTGCACGAGGTTGCTGACCACGTTCCTGGCGGCGAGCTGCGCCAGATAGCGCGCGGGGACCGTGCCCTTGCGCGCGAGGTAGATCGAGTTGGCGATCTGCGAGTAGCCGAGGGGAACGCCGCGCGACCGCCCGGCCTTGTGGCCGAGATGGACGCCCCACAGGGCATCGGCGCGAACGAAACGGCCGTGCCTGACGACCTGCCCGCGGAAATCGGCGTCCTCGAGCCAGGCGTAACCGGGAAGATGCTCGTCGAAGCGCAGGCCGCGGATCGCCGTATATCGGAACGCCATGTTGCAGCCCGTGTTGCCGCCCCAGCCGACGGGTTCATGCAAAAGCTCCTCGGTTGACGGGTCGGCATCACGCGTCTCGACGACAGCCTCCGCCTCGGCGAGGGCGATCCCCGCCGTGGGCGCCCCGTCGCGCAACAGCGTGCCGGTCACGCCGCTGATATCCGGCCGAGCCCGGAACAGGCGCGTCAGGCGCTCGATCCAGTAACGGGACGGAATGAAGTCGTCGTCGAAGAACACGATCTGTGAATATTTCGAACCGGCGAGGTCCAGCCCGTCGTTGCGTTGCGATGACGAGCCGGCGCGGCCGACGACGGCCGTCACCCGGCGCGAGCCGACATCCAGTCCCGAAACGTCGCCGGGCCTCGCGGCGACAACGAAAATGTGGTCCGGCGGCTGCGTCTGGCGCGCGAGCATTCCGACCAACGCGCCGACGATTGCGGGCCGGCCGCTCGTCGCGATGATGACGGCGGTGGTGTCCGTCTCGCTCGACCCGTGGGGATGGCTCATGTGCGTCCTGTAGGAGCAAACCTGTCGGTGCTGCCCGTCTGGCACGCGCCGTGCCACATTAACAGCGCTGCGGCACGAAGGCAGCCGTTCCTGTGGTCTGGCGGTAAACAATGCGTTAGCGCGCCCCCCCCCCGCTTCCGCGCTTTCCGGGCTGCCGATGCTCGCGAAGACGCTCCGGTGGGCGTGATTTCTCGGCGAAGGCCGCCTGGATCAACCGCGGCACGGCCTCGCTAACAACGCTAGGTCCGTGGCTCCCGGCGGGCCTGGGCGGCTTTTTTCTTCGTCCCGGTTGCTCCGGCTCGCCCGGTTTGCTTCGACCGTGCGTTCCGGGATTTGGTGGCCACTTCGACCTGATCAGCGAATTTCCGTGCCTCGGGCGAGCGCTCCGGGGAGCCTTCCTGACCGGTCGCCGCGCCGGCCGCCATCGTGTCCCGCTTCAGCTCCTGCTCTGCCCGGAACCAGTGCTCTTCCGGATCTCCTGAGCGTCCGCTGCTCTCCCAAAGCTCATAGGCTCGCCTGCGGATTCTTTCGTGCTCGTCGCCCATCATTCGTCCATGCCTTCGTCCACGCCGATACGCTTCCTAAACTGCGGCGTCGCCTCGCTGTTCCCGCACGCGGCCCGAAGGGTTCGCTGGCCACCCGTCTCAAGCCGCTAGCCGGGCGAGAGACGGCGGGTTAACCGGCAGGCAAACCGTGAAGCAAGACCCTTCGCCAACGCGGCTCTCGGCAACAATGCGGCCGCCCATCAGCTGACAGAGCTTTTGGCTGAGGGCGAGGCCAAGGCCAGTGCCTCCGTATTTCACGCCGACCTCGCTGTTCGCCTGCGTGAAGTTGGTAAACAGTTTTGCAAGATGGTCCGGCGCGATGCCGATGCCGCTGTCCCGCACGGCAAGCCGGAGCCATTGCTGGTCACGCTCGGCGGACAGGCGGATCGACCCCTGCTGCGTGAATTTGCACGCGTTGCTCAAGAGGTTGAGCAGGCTCTGGCGCAGTCTGGTGGGGTCCGCATCGATCGTCCTGGCGTCAGGAGAGACCTCGATCTCGACGGTATTGCCGTTCTTGGCGGCCAGCGGACCGCACGTATCAACGATTTCCCGCAGGAAAGGCGCAAGCTCGATGGTGGCGCGGTCGATATGCATGCTGCCGGCCTCAATCTTGGAAAGGTCGAGCACATCGTTGATCAGCGCGAGGAGGTGCTTGCCAGCGGCATTGATCTTCTGGATATCGGGGAGCTGGTCGGTGCGGCCGTCCAGCTGCGCGTCTTCGACGAGGATCTCGCTGTAACCGATCACGGCGTTCAGCGGCGTGCGCAATTCATGGCTCATGCTGGCCAGGAACAAGCTCTTGGCCCGGCTCGCCTCTTGTGCAGCGTCGAGCGCGAGTTCAAGCGCGTGTGTGCGTTCGCGGACCTTGGTCTCCAGCTTGTCTGCCAGGCTCCTGGCTTCGAGCTGACTGCGGACCAGCTCGGCGAAGTCGCGCGACGCAACCATAAGAACGTAAACCATCGCGACGGAGACGAGACCAAGATTAATGGCGATCGAAACGAGATTGGCGTCGCGCGTCGACAGCAAGAAGAGCACGAATGGGATTACAATCGTGCACGTCAACAGCAACGCCGCCGGTCGCAAATGCATGAGGCAGAAGATGCAGCTGATCACCGTGATCGCCACAAAAAAGGTGACGTGGTCCTGTCCGCGCTCGCTGCCATATGGGAACAGAGCTAACGCCCAGCTGAGAAACAGCACTCCGATGACAGCGCCGAGTACCACGGTCGCCTGCAATCGCTTGCGCACGGCCGCGTCTGAGAGCTGTCTATGTCTCGAGCGGATCCAGGTCGCGAAACGGATCACGCAGACACAGATGAGAGCTGCGGGAACGCCGATGGCGAGCCAGGGTGGCGCCACATGCGCGAATGTGAAGGCGAGCGCCGCCGCGTTGACGGAAAGGATAAAGTAGAGGAGCGGAACCTGCTTGGTGAAGGCGGCCAGCTGCGCGCGCATCAACGGCGTGCTGGCCGTGTCAACCCGGAATAAATTTGAAAGGGCCTTCACCATGTCGGCGCTAAGTCATGAAGTCGTGGCCGTGCACGAGCAGCCACTTGCCAGGATGTGACACATCGATGATCGCAGAACTTCGTTGAGCATCGATGAATGCCGGGATCGTTTGGCCCGTGCGGCCGCGCCTCCGGGTAAGGCCATAAGCTCGCGACACCAAAACAAGCCCGAAAGTCGGCCCCCTGTCGGCAGCAAGGGCGGCCACGCTCACCACCCCGTGCAGCCGTGTCCTTGGGCGCCAGCGTTAGAGCGTGATCAATTCGGATTGAATCGATCCCGCTCTCCTTCTCTTTGTGTCGCATGATCTTTTTCGGCAAAGCGGTGCCCACTTCGCCGGATCATGCTCTGGAGCGTGGTCGACTTAGATTCAGCCAATCACGCGCTGGAGGGGGCGTGTCACTTGAAGGCTACCTTGTGGTCGCCGGGCTTGCCCCGGCAATTCACAAGCTCGTCGCTTCAAAAGCGTGACCATCGTGCGGGATGAGCGTCGCAATGCATTGCCGGGTCAAACCCGGCAATGACGACAGTAGCGCGGGATTTGATCTGAGCCTGGCTGCGACGTTCGGCCCACGAGGCCCAATCATGAGGGTACAGCCAACGGGCGATGCAGCGGCACCGCACCGGGCTTCCGAACGCGACAGGCGCCGCGTCACACGTCGAGATTGGCTACCGACAGCGCGTTCTCCTGGATGAACTCGCGGCGCGGCTCGACGACATCGCCCATCAGCTTGACGAACAGGTCGTCGGCATCGGCGAGGTCCTTGAGCTTCACCTGCAGCAGCGAGCGCACGTCGCGGTCGAGCGTCGTTTCCCAGAGCTGCTGCGCCGTCATCTCGCCGAGACCCTTGTAGCGCTGCAGCTGCAGGCCCTTGCGGCCGAGCGCCATGACGGCGTCGGACAACGCCACCGGGCCGTGGATCACGGTCTCGTCGCCCTTGCGCACGAGGGTCGCCGATTTGGCATAGACCTCCTGCAGCTGGGCGGCGTGCTCGTCGAGCTTGCGCGCCTCCTGGCTGCCGATCAGCGCGGCGTCGAGAGTCGCGACCTGGCGCACGCCGCGGATCGTGCGGCTGAGCACGTAGCCGCCGTCGCGCGCCTCGCCGGTCCAGCCGCGCTCGATGTCCTCGGCCAGCGCGTCGAGGCGACGGGCGACATATTCGGCGACCTCCTGCGCGCGTTGCGGATCCTCGGCGAGTTCGGGACGCAGCGCCCCGGCGATCGCCGCCTGCTCGACCGCGGTGCGATCGTAGCGGCTGTGCAGGCCGGCGATGACCTGGCGCACGAGCCGCGCCTCGTTGATCAGCGCGCGCAGCTGCGGGCCGGAAAAGTCGAGGCCCGAGGCGAGGCGCAGGACGGCTCCCTCGATGCCGGAGTCGATCAGGAAGTCTTCCAGCGCGCGCTCGTCCTTCAGGTACATCGCGGACTTGCCGCGCGTCGCCTTGTAGAGCGGCGGCTGCGCGATGTAGAGGTGCCCGCGCTCGATGAGCTCGCGCATCTGCCGGTAGAAGAACGTGAGCAGCAGCGTGCGGATATGGGCGCCATCGACGTCCGCGTCGGTCATGATGATGATGCGGTGATAGCGCAGCTTATCCGGGTTGAACCGGTGCGGATTCTTCTCGTCGCGGCCGATGCCGGTGCCGAGCGCCGTGATCAGCGTGCCGATCTCCTGGCTGGACAGCATCTTGTCGGCGCGCGCGCGCTCGACATTGAGGATCTTGCCGCGCAGCGGCAGAACCGCCTGGAAGGCGCGATCGCGGCCCTGCTTGGCCGAGCCGCCGGCGGAATCGCCCTCGACGATCAGCAGCTCGGACTTCGACGGATCGCGCTCCTGGCAGTCGGCGAGCTTGCCGGGCAGCGAGGCGATGTCGAGCGCGCCCTTGCGCGTGATCAGCTCGCGCGCCTTGCGCGCCGCATCGCGCGCCGCCGCCGCCAGGATGACCTTGCCGGTGATCGTCTTGGCTTCGGGCGGATGCTCCTCGAGCCAGTGCCCGAGATGCTCGTTGAGGATGCTTTCGACGACCGGCCGCACTTCCGAGGAGACGAGCTTGTCCTTCGTCTGCGACGAGAATTTCGGGTCCGGCACCTTCACCGAGACCACGGCCGTCAGGCCTTCGCGGCAGTCGTCGCCTGTCAGCGAGACCTTCTCCTTCTTGGAGAGACCGGAGGAATCCGCGTAGCCGGTGATCTGCCGCGTCAGCGCGGCGCGGAAGCCGGCGAGATGGGTGCCGCCGTCACGCTGCGGGATGTTGTTGGTGAAGCAGAGCACGTTCTCGTGGTACGAGTCGTTCCACCACAGCGCGACCTCGACGGCGATGCCGTCGCGCTCGGCGCGGAGCACGATCGGCTTGCTGACGAGGCCCGTCTTGGCGCGATCGAGATAGCGCACAAAGGCTTCGACCCCGCCTTCGTAGCGCAGCTCGGCGTGCTTGCGTTCGGCGTGGCGGTTGTCGTTGAGGAGGATGCGGACGCCGGAATTGAGGAAGGCGAGCTCGCGCAGCCGGTGCTCAAGCGTGTCGTAATCGAATTCGACGAGCGAAAAGGTCTGCGGCGATGGCAGGAACGTCACCTCGGTGCCGCGCTTGCCCTGCGCCTCGCCGACCACCGCAAGCGGCGCCACGGGATCGCCGTGGCGGAACTCCATGGAGTGTTCCTTGCCGTCGCGGTAGATGCGCAGGCGCAGCCAGGTGGACAGGGCGTTGACCACCGAGACGCCGACGCCGTGCAGGCCGCCGGACACCTTGTAGGAATTCTGGTCGAACTTCCCGCCGGCATGCAGCTGGGTCATGATCACTTCGGCCGCCGAGACGCCCTCGCCGGGGTGAATGTCGGTCGGGATGCCGCGGCCGTTGTCGGTGACCGTGCAGGAGCCGTCGGCGTTGAGGGTGACGGTGACCTCCGTGGCGTGGCCGGCCTGGGCTTCGTCGATGGCGTTGTCGACGACCTCGTAGACCATGTGATGCAGGCCCGACCCGTCATCGGTGTCGCCGATGTACATGCCGGGCCGCTTGCGAACGGCGTCGAGCCCCTTCAGCACCTTGATCGTCTCGGCGCCGTAGCTGTCGGCGCCACGCGTCTTACGGGCGGGCTGAGCGCTCATTCAGGACCTGTCCTCGGGGTGAGTTTTTTGGCGCGCTAGCTATAGCACGGATCGCATCCGAACGCTGCGAAAAATAACCTTGTCCATGGCGGTAATTTTCATGCGTTTCCAGTGACTTGCGCCAATGCCGCAGCATGGGCCGAGGGGCGGCCTGCGGGGCTGCCGATCCGCACCCATCCCGTTGCGGCCCGCGACCCGTCAACACGGTCGGACGCGGCCCTCATCGACCG